>JAAYZY010000471.1 GCA_012514615.1 Chloroflexota bacterium
GATCCAGTACGTCTCCCGGAAAAGGGTTCCGGGCTGCCACACGGTAGTGGCGAAGTTGCCCCAGCCGGGGTAGAGGTTGCGGGCGCCGTAGGAGACTTGCCCGCAGCCCAAGGCGTGGATCCCCAGGGTGTAGTTCTGCTGGGTCTGGGCCAACGCCCGCCAGTAGAGGGTCACCGCCACCGCCTTGCCCGGGGCCGTGCGGTCGGGCCAGGTTTCGTAGGCCACCAGCTCGGCCATGTCGCCGAACTGCAAGTTGACTCGCTGGGCCTGCGAGGGAATGGCCTCCTCGCGGATGCTGGCGGGCGGGGCATAGGCCGGGACGATCCAGAGGATCGGCGCGGCCACGGCCAGGCCGGCCAAGAGCAGGCTGGCCCCGCTGGCTACGAACCGCTGGGCCTTGGCTGGCCACCAGGCCACCCAACCCAGGGCCAAGAGCAGGGCCACGGCCGGCAGCCCCGGCAGTACGTAGCGGCCCCGCACCAAGGTGCTGCCCCGCAGCACCTCTCGGAACGCCGACAAGGCCACGATGCTGGCCAGGCCCAGCAGCAACAGCGCCGTGGCCCAGCGCTGCCGGGGCGAGGCCCGCCAGACGAGCCACGCCAGCAGGCCCAAGGCCCCCAGGCCGCAGCAGACAGCCATCAGGGTGTGGAACCAAGGGGCAGGCCCCACGTTGCCCCAGCCGAAGGAGGCCCAGAAGGTGCGGAAGGAGTAGGCCAGGGCCTTGGGCAGCAGGTCCCAGTGCACGCGGTCGACGA
Organism: Chloroflexota bacterium; assembly: GCA_012514615.1. The sequence continues at coordinate 756 of JAAYZY010000471.1, forward strand.
ACGTCTCTGGCCGTTCCAGGCGCTTCAAAAGCAGCTGGGTCGAGCCGGGGTCGCGGGTGAGCAGCCGGCCGTAGGCCAGCAGGCTGTAGCGGAACCACCACCCAGCCACCCCCGCCAGCACGCCCAGCGTGCCGGCCGCCAAGCCCCAGGCCCGTCGTGGGCGCCCGCTGCGGCGCACCCGCACCAGGGCAACCACCCAGACCACCCCCGCCAGCGGCAGGAAGGCCAGGCTGTTGTACTTGGTGATGATGACTAGGCCCAGGAGCGCCGCCAGCGCCACGGCGCGCGGCCAGGCGGCCGGCTCCAGGGCCAGCCGCACCGCCAGGTAGAGGATCCAGCCGGCCAACGCCACCACCAGCACATCGTTGGTCACCACCGAGCCGATGAAGAGCCCCTGGGGGCTGAAGGCGGCTACGGCCAGGGCGGCGAGGGCCACGGCCGGCTGCCTGGGGGCTAACCAGCGCCCCAGCAGGTAGATGGGCCACAGCCCTGCGGTGCTCATGGCCACCGACGCCAGCCGCGCCAGGTGCAGCGCCAGCACCGTGCCTCGCCAAGGGAATCGCTCTCCGGCCGGATCGTGCACGGCGAAGTTGACGCCGGCCGCGCCGGTGCCCACGTCGGCGTAGGGGTTGGGGACCGGTTCCAGTCCGTCTCGCGGGGCGGCCAGGGCCACCACCGGCGCGGTCAGCACGTAGTAGAGCGGCGGCTGGGTGGCTTCGTCGTAGCGGTAGACGGTGGTGATCCGTTCGCCGGGGGGCGGCAGCCGCCAGTGGCGGGCGACATATTCCACATACTTGTAGTGGGCCCACTCGTCATGCGCTTCCCAGGGGGGCACGACCACGCTGTAGATCGCCCCCAGCAGGGCGTGGGCTACAAGGAGGAGGCAGGCTATTCGTTGAGACCGGAGTTGACCACACCAAAGACGCAAGACGGTTATCCACCCTGGCCGAGCTGTGCCGGCCAGCCGAGGCCGGGCCCCTTCCTGCTCACGACGCTCTTCGCAGTGAGACAACAGCAACGATACCTTATAGCACAGAAGCGGGCTGCCGGCAACTCCTCCCCGCACCGGCAATGGGCCGCGACAGCCCCTGAACGGAGGGGCCCCGGGCGGCGTGCATGTCTGCCGATGTGGCACCTGCAGAGCAAGTCAGTCGCCGACTCGGGGGCCTTGCCGACAGGGGAAGGGATGGGATCGTCACCGAGGCTGGGCCGGGCTACCCGCCCGCCAGGTAGCGCAGGATGATGCCGTGGACGATCTGCTCTACCGGCGCGCGGTCGTCGGTGAGCACCAAGCCGTCGGTGTGGGCCGCCGCCGCCAGGGGCACCATGCGTTCGGCCACGGCTTGCAGCAGCGGCTCTTCCAGGAGGGCAGCGTTCGCCACCAGGTTGCTGACCTTGGCCGGTCGCACCGTGGCCACCAACAGGCTGTTCCCCAGGCTCTCGCCGGGTGGGATCGGCTCCGGCACCACGAAGACGCTAGGGAAGACGGTGGCCGCGGTGGAGGCCAGCGCCAGCACCAGGCTGTCGTCGCCCTCGGCCCGGGCCACGTTGATGGCCAACACGCCGTCGGGGGCCAAGCGCCGCCGCGCCTCCAAAAAGAACTCTTGGGTGGTCAGGTGGAACGGGATGTAGGGCGGGCGGTAGGCGTCTACGGCAATGACGCTGTAGCGGTGGGGGCTCTGGGCCAAGAACCAGCGGCCGTCGGCCCCGTGGGCCTGCAAGTTGGGTTGGGTCATGCCGAAGAAGGTCCGCCCCACGGCGATGATTCGGGGGTCCAGCTCCACCCCGTCAATGGCCAGCGGCCCGTAGGCCCGGGTGTAGAGGTCGGCTACCGTGCCGCCGGCCAGCCCCACCAGGCAGAGCGACTGGACCTGCTGGGCGCGGTAGGGCGGTGGGTTGAAGAAGGGAGCCAGCAGGAAGTAGTCGAAGATCGCCTCGGTGAGGGGCTGGTGCGGATTGTAGACCGAGTGGACGCCCTGGCCCTCGTTGAGCTTCAGCAAGGTGTCGTCGCCGCGCTGCAACACCTGGATGTAGTTGTAGGCCGACTCGTTTTCGTAGATCAGCGCCTCGTCTGGCTTGATGGGTCGGCTCTGTCCGGTGAGGGCCAGAGCCAAGATCACCAGCGGCACCGCCAAGTAGGCCCAGACCCGCCGCAGCCCTGTGCGCAGCAGCCCCAGCCAGGCCACCTGCCACAGCGTCAGGGCGATGATCCAGAAGGTCCAGCGGGTACCCACGTTGGGGATGAGGAGCAGCACCGGGAGGAAGGTGCCCAGCAGGCTGCCCACGGTGGAGAGGGCGTAGATGGAGCCGGCCGCCCGCCCGGGTCCCTCGACCCGGCGCACGCGCAAGCCGATGACGAAGGGGGAGACCGTCCCCAGCAGGGTCATGGGCGCGGCCAGCAGCGCCAGCACGCCCAGCAGCGAGCCCACCAGCAGGGCCACGCTGTAGTCGGCAAAGCCGCTCACGGCCAACTGCAGCACCGGCGGCGCCAGGGTGGGCACCAGGCCGATGGCTAGGGCGGCCCACAGGGCGATCTCGTAGAGCCGCTCTTCCCGGGGCGCTCGGTCCACCAGCCAGCCGCCCAGCAGGTAGCCGGCCGAAAGGTAGAGCAGCACCAACCCGATGAGGTTGGCCCAGACGATGAGCGAGTTGCCGAAGTAGGGGTCCAACAGGCGTGAGGCGGCCATCTCCACCGCCATGCCGCTCATCCCTGCCACAAACACCAACACATACAGCACGGTCCTACCTCCTGCGGTGGGGTCAACGCCCCAGGTTGCGCCGCCCGGCCAGGTACGCTTCGGGGGTGCCCACTGCCTCCAAGAACGCCACGTAGGCGCGGTGGATCTCCCGGGCCAGAGGCAGATTGCTCTCCAGCAGGTCGCGGCTCTCGTCTGGGTCGTCGGAGAGCCGGTAGAGGGTGGGCCGGGTGGGGTGGGCGGCCTTGTCCACCGGGCAGAAGGGGATGCGGGTGTGGCTGGCAGACGATGCGCGCCTTGGCCACCGTGGGGGTGGGGTGCACCAACGTGTGGGATGAGACAGCCAGGTCCCGCACCCGCTGGGCCTCTCCCCGCAGCAGCGGGGCCAGGGAATGGCCGTGGAGCATGGCCGGGTCCAGCCGCCAGGCGTGGTGGCCGTAGATGCCGCACTGCAGCACCTGCATGGCCGCCTGGCCCGAGACCGTCTCGGTGGTCACCACGCCGGCCAGCTCCAGGATGGTGGGCATGAGGTCTGGCGGCTGGGCCAGGGCCGGGATGCACCGCCCCTCCTGCTGCCCAGACAGACGGATGAGCAGCGGGATGTGGCTGATGGGCTGGTAGAGGGGCGCCGTCTCGAAACCGTGGGCCGAGGAGTGCGACTTGCCCAAGAAGTCGTGCTCGCCGAAGAGGAAGCCATGGTCGCTGGTGAAGAGGATCGCCGTATCGTCGGCCACCCCCAGCGACTCCACCTTGACCAGCAGGCGGCCGAACCAGTGGTCCAGCAGGGTCACTTCGCCGGCGTAGAGCGCCCGGCAGTGGGCCATCTCCTGGGGGGTGAGGAACTCCCGCCAGAAGCCGCAGGCCGGGTAGGTTACCTCCAGGCCGCTGTAGCCGGGGCCGTACATCTTCAGGTAGCGCGCTGGGGGGTCCCAGGGCTCGTGGGGGTCGAAGCAATCCACGTAGAGGAAGAATGGGCCTTCGTGGGCGTTCTCTTCCAACCAGCGGTTGGCGGCCAGCACCGTCTGGGGGGCGAACCAGTCCTCCTCACGTTGACGCTCGGCCACGTTGCGGGTGTAGCGCAGCAGGCTTTCCTCGAAGTCCGGTCGCCACTTCTCTGGGTGGGGCGGCTGGGGGACGTGCCGCGGGCGCGTGCGGTAGTGATCGTTCTCCTGGCCCCGGATCCATAGGAAGCCATCGAAGCCCCGGCCATAGTTGAAGCCGTTGCCCATGAGGTGGGGCGTATCGGCCACCATGGCCGTGAGGATGCCCACCCGGCTCAACACCTGCTGCAGCACCACCAGGTCGTGGGGCAGGGGCCCCCATTGGCTCTCGGTGCAGGCGAAGCGCCCGCTCATCACATCTCGTCGATGGGGCACGGTGGGGAAGGAGCCCAGGTAGGCGTTGGGGAACCGGCAGGCTGTCTGGGCAAAGGCGTCCAGGTGGGGGGTATGGACCGGGCCGGTCAGGTTGTCGGCGCGGAAGGTGTCGGCAACGAATAGGATGAAGTTCAACAGCTCGACCTCCTGCCGGGCGGGGGCGGCGCGGGCTCACCGGCTGCCGAAGCGCTCTTCGGCCCACGGGTCGCCCCTCATGTGGTAGCCGCGTTGTTCCCAGAAGCCGGGCCGGTCTTCAGCGAGGAACTCCAGGCCGCGCACCCACTTGACGCTCTTCCAGAAGTAGAGGTGCGGCACCACCAGGCGTAGCGGCGCACCGTGCTCTGGGGCCAGCGGCTCGTCATCGTACATCCAGGCCAGCAAGATGTTGTCTCGCTGCAGGTCCTCCAGCGGCAAGTTGGCGCTGAAGCCGGCTTCGGCGTGCACCATGACGAAACGCGCCTGGGGGCGGAGGCGGAGATGGCGCATGAGCTCGCTGAAGGCGACGCCAGTCCAGGCCGTGTCCAGCTTGCTCCAGCGGGTGACGCAGTGGATGTCCGCCACCACCCGAAGCTTGGGCAGAGCGGTGAGCTCGGCCAACGACCAGAGCGCCTCCTGCTCCACCAGGCCGAAGGCGCGCAGGTCCCACGCGGCCAGGTCCACCGAAGGGACTGCACCGTGGTGCAGCGCCGGGAAACGCTCGGTGACCTGCTGGCCTGGGGGGATGCGCGGTCTTGGCGCGCTGGGCTGCGTTGGCCGGCGATCTGCTCGGCCTTGGGGGTCTTCGACGCCCATCTCGCGGCTACCCTTCCTGCCGCGGGGCGGCCTTGGTGGGCCAGCGCGGCGGCTCGATTGTAGCATGGGCCAGTAGAAGGGTCAAGGGCGCGTCAGGAGGATTTGACAAGCGCCCGAAAATCTCTATCATACAGGGTGGATGCAGGGTTCAGCCCCCACACTGCCTGGTGGGACGGGTGGGGTTGGCTGCCCCACAGGCTCAGCGGCACGGCAACCCACAGGAGGGAGCAATGGATAAGATCGTAGTGGCCTGCGCTCAGCAGCAGATGCGCATCTACGAGTCTGCCGAGGCGTACCAGCAGGACCTCAACCGCTTTCTGCGCTTGGCGGCCACCAAGGGGACGCGGGTGGTGGTCTTCCCTGAGTGCGCCGGCGCCATGCTGGCCATGCCTCTGATGTCCGGCGTCAAGGTGAATCTGTTGCGGGCCGTGGAGCGTAGCAAAGACCGGCAAGCTTCCTGGTGGACGCGCACCCGCGGCAAGATGGCAGCCACGGCTGCCGGGGCGCTGGGCAACTCGCTGCGGGGCAACCTGGAGCGGCTGCTGCAGCGCGACCCACAGGCCCTGCGCTCCCTCTACACCGAAATCTTCAGCCGCGCCGCCCGGGAGTGGGGCATGGTCGTGGTGGCCGGCAGCAGCTACCTCAGCGAGAGCGAGACAACGGCGCCCCACAACCAAGCGCTGGTCTTTGGTCCCGACGGGGCGCTCTTGGGTACCCAGGGCAAGCTGCACCTGCTGGCCGAAGAGAGGAGCTTGGCCGAGCCCAGCAGCGACGTGGCCATCTTCGACACGCCGGTGGGGCGTATCGGCATCCTCTTCGGTGTGGACGCGCTCTACCCTGAGATGGGGCGCATCTTGGCTCTGCGCGGCGCGCAGCTCCTCATCTGCCTGGCCGCCTGCTCCGGTCGACCGCTGGCCCACAAGGTCCGCCAGGCGTTCGAAGCCCGGGTGCAAGAGAATCAGCTCTTCGGGGCCATCGCCTTCTTGGTGGGCCGCAACCTCTTGGCGGCGGACCACAAGGATGACTTCACCGGCCGCTCGGCTGTGCTGGCCCCAGCAGAGATGACCCCCCGAGGCAACGGCATCTTGGTAGAGTTGGGTACCGAATCCAACGAGGGGTTGGTGGCTGGGAGCTTGGACTTTGGCCTACTGGGCCAGGTGCAGGCCCTGAGCGAGACGCCGCTGCGCCGGGCCATGCGCATGGACCTCTTCGCGCGACACCTGCCGGGGTTCTACAGCGGCGGGCAGTCGCTGCAGGAGGCGGCGCGCCAGGGTACCCGGCCGGCTGCGCCGGCCCTGGCAGAACCCCCTGTGGCCGAACCAGCCCCGGCGCCCCTCCCAGCGGCTGCGCCCCCCAGCCAGCCGCCGGAAGAAGCGCCGGCAGCCGAGGGATGGCAGGAGAGCCCGCAGTGGCCGCCGCAGGAGGAGCAGCCAGCCGCACCGGCGTCGGAAGCGTGGGCCCAGCCGGCCAGCGAAGCGCCTGACGCCGAGCCGCTGCCCGCGGACGAGGCGGCCTCCTGGCTGGCGGAAGAGGCTCCCGAAGCGGAGGAACCACCGCCCAACAAGGGCAAGCGTCGCTTGTGGCCGTTCTCCTGAGGTTCGTCGCCTAGGCGTCTTGAGCGGCGCGGGCCCAGAAGCGCTCGTCCAGCAGGGTGGCGCGCAGCAGACGCGCCATGAGGGGGTCGGCTGTCTCCAGGCGCTGCGGGGCGCACATCTGCCAGGCCAGGGAGCTGGCCAGGTAGCCTCGGGGGGCGGAGCGGGCGGTTTCGTCCAGGCCGTAGCCCAGGGGGAAGAGCCGCTGGATGCGCTTGCCAACGCCCTGCCAGGCTGGACCGATGCCGCCCCCTTCGGACAGCCAGGGGCCGTCCGGCTGGCCGTGACAACCCAACAGGTGATCCAGCAGCCCGGCCAGCGCCCGCCACAGCTCTGGGTCGCCGTCGGGCAGGGCGGCGACGTCGATGTAGGCCACGTGGCCCGCCGCCTGGGGGTCGGGGGCGTAGCGGCTGGGCCCGGCATGGATCACCAACTGGCCGAGCGGTTCGCCAGCCAGGAAGCGCAGGCTGTGGGCCGGCAGCTTGCCCAGCAGGCGGGCCAGGCCCATGGCCAGGCCCCAGGGGTGGTCAAGAGCAACCCGGCGTGGGGCCGGCAGGCTCGCCCAGGCGTCGGGGGCCAGGTTCACCTTGCGCGCCAGCAGGAGTTTCCCCTCGTCGGGCAGAGGGGTGGCGGGCGGCGTCATGGTTGCGCGGCTCCCCACCAGTCGGCGGCGCAGCGCCCCTGGCCAAACGCGAGGAGGAAGAGAGGGAGAGATGGGCAGAATCCTCCGTTGGTTGGCTGGTTTCGTCTCTGGCATGGGCTTCGGGGCGCTTCTGGCCCTGATGTGGGCCCCTTACACCGGTCCTGAGCTGCGAACGCGGTTGGAAGAGCGCGTCCTCTTGGTGTTGGAAGAGGGGCGACGCGCGGCTGACACCCGTCGCCAGGAACTGCAGCACCGCCTGCAGGAAGCCAGCCAGATGCCAAAGCGCACCCCCTAACGGTCTCGGACCAGCAAGCGTTCCAGCAGAGGGATCAGCTCGGGCACCACGCCCAGCTCCGCCCCGCGGGCGATCACTGCCTTGCGCGCCAGGGCCAGCGTCTGCTTGGGGTCTTCACCGGGCATGGTCACGGCGTCCGAGACGATGAGCCCCCCCAAGAAAAGCGGAATGTAGACGAACTCGATTCCCAAGGGGCCGGGGGCAGCCGTGCGACTGGCCAGAAGCTCGGCCACCGCCTGCTGCTCGCTGGGCGGCCAAGGGTCTCTGCCGAAGCGCTGACGCAGCAGCCCGAAGCTCAGTGCCGCGGCCAAGCGCACCAGGCGGGGCAGGCCCAAGCTGCACAAGAGTCGCTGCGGCTCCCCGGTGGAGAGGCCGGCGGTTCGGGCGGTTTGCAGCAGCGGCAGCAGCAGCCCTTCGTGGCGTTCGGGTCGGCTGAGGAAGTGCTGGGTGGTGAACAGCAGCGTCTTGGTCAGCATCAACAGCTCGCCGATGCGCAGGGACATCTGCAGGTTGGCGAAGCGCTCGCGAGCCGCATCCAGCAGGAGGGGGAACAGGGTCTGGTCGGTCAGGTCTCGCAGCAGGTATGGGCGGCGGGAGTTGAGCTCTCTCTGCGCCGCGGTCTGGGCTGGCCAGTCGTCTGCGGTCCAGTAGGTGGCGAAGATCGGCGTCAGGTCAGCTACCACCTCTTCTTGGGCCTCGGCCTCTTCGGAGACGCGCAACCGTCCTTCGACCGTCTGCCGCACCTCGGTGTGGTAGTCCACGCCCAGGGTCTGGGCCAGCCCCAACCCCTCCACGAAGGGGAAGGCTCGAGGATCTACCTTGCCGCTCTTCCGTGGGGGGCGCGCTCGCAGGCCCCGGCCGCCGGCTGAACCCTGCAAGCGCAGGCCAAACGGGTATTCGCCAGCAGGGGTGCGCGGATGCACTCGCAGCGGCAGGCGCAGCTCGCCCACCTCCAGGGCGTCCAGCGGGATCTCCGTGGCGGGCTGGGCGGCGATGAGGGCATCTTCACCCCCCTTCACCCGGCGCTGGGGCAGATCCAGAATCGCCTGGAGCACGAAGGGGATGTCCCACTCACTCTGCATCGGCAGCAGCAGCCAGGCTACGTCGCCGGGCCGCACAGCGGCTGGTCGCAAGCGCCACTGGTACTGTACCCCGAACGCTTCCCAGCGCCGCCCACCGCCCACGTAGTCGCCCAGGACGTCCGGGTATGCCATCTCCACGCCGCGCCCTCCTACCTGCTGTCGCCCGTCAGGGGATCCAGGCCAACTGCTCCTGCATCCAATCGGGGTACTCTCCGGCAACTTGTTGGACCAACTGCACATCGCCGCCGGCCGCCACCGGCAGAGCGTAGACGCCCCAAGCGCCGCCGCGGCGGGACAGGAAGGCGATCCACCGCCCGTCCGGCGACCACGTGGGCACGCCGTCGTGATCAGCCCCGTTGGTGAGCCGTCGCAACCCGAGGCCGTCATCGCCCACCAGGTAGAGCTCCCAGTTGCCGTCGCGGTTGGACATGAAGGCCACAGAGCGTCCGTCCGGCGACCAGGCCGGGGCGGTGGCGCTAGGGTCCGCCAGCAACAGTTCCGGCGTGCCCCCGTGCTCGTCGATGACGTAGAGCCCCCAGACTTGGCAGGCGGGGCCGCAGCCGCGGAAGACGATGCGGCCGTCGGCGGACCAGTCGGGCGCTTCGCCGAACGTCAGCTCCTGGGCCTCTTCGCGGCCTTCGGTCCAGGTGAGGTACACGCGCCACTTGCGGTCGCCGTGGCGGTTGGAACTGAAGGTCAGGCGCTCGCTGTCGGCCGACCAAGAGGGCTGGATGTCTTCCAGATAGGTTACCACCATCGGTTTGTTGCGCTGGCCGCCGCCCAGCGGGGCCACCAGGATGCCCAGGCGATCGCGCTCCCACGAGTGGAAGGCCACCCACTGACCGTCGGGGCTGACGCTGGGTTGGCTGGCGTCTTCCAGCACCAGCACGGGTTCGCCGCCGCTGGCTGGCACGCGGAAGATGCGGTAGCGGTTCTGCGCCGAGTCGTACTGGGTGTACAAGACGTCGCCGCGCAGGGCTGCGCCGCCTCCGGTGGGGGCCTGGACGGTTGCGCCGGGCCGCGGCGTCCCAGCGGCCCCCGAGCCGCCGGGGCGCGAGGTGGCCGTGGGGCTCATGCAGTGGCCTTGGGCCCCCAGCGCCTTGCCCCGCAGGTCGCTGCTGGGCAGGATGCCCAGCGCCCGGTTGTAGCGCTCGTAGGCCAGGCACCAGGCCCCATTCTGGCCGTAGCGGTCGCCGGTCTCGGTGAGGGCTTGGGCCAGGCGGGCGGCCACATCGCGGAACTGCGGGGCCACGCTGTGCAGCTTCTCCAGCGTGGCCACGGTCTGCTCCCAGTCCTGCCCCCAGGTGAGCAACGCCGCGCCGTAGAGCTGCAGGCGCTCGTGGGCGGCCAGGGCTGCCGGCTCGTTGGGGCGCAGGGCCAGCACCTGGGCGTAGAAGGCCAGAGCTTCGGCATCGCGCTTGGCAGCTTCGTAATCCTGTGCGGCGCTGAAGTAGGTGGCGTAAAGCAGCTCGTCCAACAGCTCGGGCTCAAAGGCCGGGTCCAGGCTGCGGACCGTCTCTAGCCGTCGCGCCGCCTCCTCCCACTGGCCCGATTCGTAGAGGTCGTGGGCTTCAGCCAGGAGCGTTTCCACAGCCCGGGTGCGGGTTTCTGAGGTGAGGGTGGGCTGCACCGCCGCCAGCGGACCCAGCTCGCGCAGTTGCGCGCGGGCTTGCTCCATCCCCGGCTGCAGGCGCAGCGCCTCCTCGAACTCGGCCACGGCCAACTCGATCTCGCCGGCCTGGCGATGGCTCAGCCCGCGTTCGTAGTGGGCCAAGGCCTCCTCCTGGTTCAGCACCAGGCGGTCTTGGGCCCCGTGGTAGACGCCCAGTAGGGCGGCTCCGCCCACCATCCCCAGGGAGCACAGCACCAAGGCCAGGGCCAGCAGCAGCAACCGCCAACCGCTGGGCCGCGGGCGCCGCGCCGGCTGGTCAAGGCGCCCGGGGCGGGATTCAGGGCCTGGTATGCGGAATCTCCTCTCGTCTGCCATGAACCTCTTCTCTACCTCTCGTCCAGTGTCGGGGTGACTGTGGCTTCGTAGATGGCCTGTCCGGCGCTGTCCAACAGGCGCACCTGCAGCCCTTCGCCAGAGGGGAGCAGCTCAGCCGGCACCGAGGCCAGCAGCGGGCGGGAGGGCTCCCATTGCACCGCCTCGTGCTGCAGCGTCTTGCCGCCCGCGGCAAGGAGCTCCAGCACGCCGCGCCCGGCGCGTAGGGGCTGCAGGCGGACCTGCCAATCGGCCACGCCGCGGCGCACGTGCAGCGCTCCGCCTGGCCCGGCCTCCGTCAGGCCGCCCAAGCCGGCCACGGGGAACCAGGTCTCGGTCCAGCACACCTCCTGGCCTGGCCCCAGCGCCGTCGCTTCTTGGAAGGTGGGGGCGAGGCCGCCGTGCATCTCCACGTAGGCCGAGCCGCCGTCGGTCCACTGATCGCTCTTGGGAGAACGGGGGCCGGAGGCAAAAGCGAACCCCTTGAGGCCCGGCGCAGTGGCGGCCGGGAAGAGCCGCACCACCCCTTCGTCGGCCTGCGCATCGTAGACAGCGGCCCAGTTGTGCTGCGCCCGGGGGCTGGCGAAGAAACCGAGCCAGCCCTCCCACATGGCAGGACGATCCCAGCGCACGCCGCCGTGCCAGGGCCAGCTCAGCGTCTGGCCGGGGCCGGGCAGGCGTGGGTCGCCAGTCGAGTGGACCTGCGCCCGCTCTATTGGGTAGATGAAGCGGAGGTCGGCGGAGGGGTGGTTGGCCCCACCGGGGGCTAGCATGGCGTTGGTCCAGTAGCTGAAGGCCACGTTCTGCGCCGAGGGGTTGTGGATGCGAAACTCCAGACGCAGGGCTGCTTCGTCCGGGCGCATGGCCACGGCGATCTGGGCCACCAGCGGCTGGTCGGCAGGGCTTTCCAGCAGGATGACGGCCTGGTCGGGCCCTTGCTCCACCCGCGCCGTCCACCTCTCGGCCCAGAGGTAGCCGTGCTCCACCACCGGCAGGCACCACTCCAAGCCGCCGGCGGCCAGCCACCACCCCTGCTCTGGAGGACCCCACGCGGTTGGCTTCAGCACCGGGTTGCTGTAGAGCTGGTTGTGACCGCTGGGCTTCCAGGTGAGCTCGGCCACACGGCCGCCCAACTCTGGCAGCACCGTCACCCGCAGCCAACGGTTTTCCAGGGTCAGGCTGCGCCAGGAGGTGGGCGCGGGCTGAGGAGCGGCGGCGCGGTAGGCGTCCCAGTCCAGCCGCCAGAAGCTGAAGCCGGGCGCGGCTGCCGCTGTGGCCTGCTGCAGGTGCTGGGCATAGGGGTAGGCCAGCACCTCCCAGATGCCTTCGCTCACCACGACAGCCGGCGCGGCGGTGGGTGATGGCGTGCCCGTGGGCGGCGCAGGGGTGGCCGTGGGCGTCGGCGTGCCTGTGGGCGTCGGCGTGCCTGTGGGCAGAGGGGCGGTGGCCGAGGGGATGGCCGTTGGCTGGCTGTGGGGCGCTCCCCCCGAAAGCGCCGTGGGGCTGGCCGGCCGGGGGGTGGCCGCCGCGGCCAGGGCCGGCGGACGGGCGGTGGCCGCAGTCGCCGTTCGCGCGCTCTTGGGTGCGCATCCAGCCATCAGAGCCAGGGCCAGCAGCACAGCATGCCCCCCCTTCGGTCCCAAGCCCATGCCGTTCACGAGCCTCCCAAGTCCAGCTCGTGGGCGAACGATTGGCCGCCCGGCACCGACGCGGCC
>JAAYZY010000472.1 GCA_012514615.1 Chloroflexota bacterium
GCCATCGCCACCCGCTTGAGGAACGGCGTACCGGCTTCGATGAGGATGCGGTCGCTGGCGGCGATGCTGGGCAGCAAGCGCTTCACCAGCGCAAGGTCGTGGTTGAAGGCGATCTGCACGTACCGCGTCTTGTGGTCCAGCGGCGCGCTCATGAGTCTTTCTCACTCTTGCCCGGCGACTCCAGCGCCCGGCCCAGGTCCGACGGCACGAAGAGGACGATCTTCTCCGACGGGTCGGCGGCGATGTCGCGGATGGTCTGCAGGGTGCGCAGGTGCAGCGCGCCGCTGCTGTGAGCCAGGGTTTCGGCCGCCTGGCGCAGCTTCTCGGAGGCAGAGAGCTCGCCCTCGGAGGCGATGATCATGGCTCGCCGTTCGCGTTCGGCTTCGGACTGCTTGGCCATGGCCCGCTTCATCTCGGCCGGCAGCTCCGCTTCCTGGATCTTGATCGCTTCCACGTCCACGCCCCAGCCGCTGGTCTCCGCGTCCACGATCTGCCTGATCCCCTCGGCAATGCGTTCGCACTCGGTGAGCACGAAGTCCATCTCGCTGTTGCCGATGACGTCCCGCGGGGCAGCCTGGGTCTATTGACGCACGGCGAAGACGTCATCCTCGATCTTTCTGATGGTGCCTTTGGGGTTGACAACCTTGAAGTAGACCACGGCGTTGACCGGCATGGGGACGTTGTCTTTGGTCATCACTTCTTGGCGGGGGATGTTGGCGGTCTTGATGTGCATGTCTACCTTGCGCATGGACTGCACGATGGGCGCGATGAGGGTGAGGTCGGGTGAACGGGTGCTGGTGTACTTGCCCAGCGTGAAGACCATGCCGCGCTCGTATCCGTAGAGCAGCCGCACTGCCCCAAGGCCGAAGGCCAGAAACAGAACAGCGCCAAGCCGATGCCGCCGCAGATCAGGAAGTCAGCCATGGTGAGCCTCCTAGGGGGTCAATTCTCTCGTCTGGGGCTGCCCAAGCAGGCCACACGGCAGCAGGATAGCTCAAGCGGGCAGCGGCTGCACGCGCCGAGGATGGCGGGATCAGGCCCCCCTCGCTACCGATGAGCCCTGGCCGGGCGCGGACCGGTTGCCACCTGGGGCATTCCCGGCTATAATCCTGGCGATGGGAAGCAAGTTTCACTCTTGGGATCTGTTGCTGCTGCTCCTGCTGCTGGTCACCCGGGCGCGGGTCGACACGCTGTCGGAGCTGGTGTTCCCGGCCGACTGGCACCGTGAGAACCTGGCCAGGCTGCCGGGCGTGGCTGCGTGGCTGGAGGCCCTGGGGCCAGGCCGCTTCTTCGATTGGCCCACCGACCTGACCCTGCTGCTGCCCATCAGCCTGGCGTTTGGCGTGCTGGGCCTCTATTGGTGGGCCGACGCCCGCTGGGCCGAACGCTGCCCGGCCACCGCCCGCCGGGCCAAGCTGGCCTTGGTGGGGTTGGCGGTGCTGCTGATGGTGGTGCTGCCTACCGTGCGGCTTGTGGCCCTGCGCGCGGTGGCCGGGCCAGCCAGCTACACCCACGACGGCGGCGTCATCCAGACCGAGGCAGCCGTCGCTTACGCCCTGGCCGGGCGCAGCCCCTACGTGGAAGACTACGTGGACACGCCCATGGCGGAGTGGGGGATCGAATACCACACCGCACTCTACCATTACCCCTACGGCCCCTGGACGTTTCTCTTCCCGGCCCCGTTCTACGCGCTCCTGGACGCCCTGCTGGGGTGGTACGACCAGCGGGTGGTCTACCTGCTGGTGTTCGCCCTGATCCTGTGGCTGGCGGCTGGCCTGAACCGCCACCCCCGCGGGGGCCCGGCCCTGGTGATGCTTCTGGGGCTGAACCCCATCATGGGCAGCGACGTGGCCTTCGGGCAGAACGACGTCTTTGTGCTCTTCTGGGTGGTTTGGGCGCTGTGGTTGTTGCAGCGCCGCCGCTTCGGTTGGGCAGCCGTGAGCGTGGGGCTGGCGTGCGCCAGCAAGCCCACTGCCTGGTTCCTCCTGCCGTTCTACGCTCTCTACCTGGCCCAGGAGGCCGTGCCGGGCGAACCGAGGCGCTGGGCCGAGCGCCTGGCGCAGGCGGCGCGGCGAGGCTGGCCTGCAGCGGTGGTCTTCTTGGCGCTGATGCTGCCCTACTTCGTGTGGAGCCCGGCGGCCATGTGGGACGACATCTGGGGCTGGTCCAGCGGGACGGCGGATGTGCCGTACCAGGTGCGCGGCTGGGGCCTTTCCACCGTGCTGTTGGGCCTGGGGCTGATCCCGGACCGCCTGGCCTACTTCCCCTTCTGGGCGCCGCAGCTGCTGGTCTGTGGGCCGCTGTTGGTGGGTCTGCTTCGGCGGCAGGCGCGCCAGAACGACCTGGCCAACGTGTGCTTGGGGTATGGGGCCTTGCTGTTCGCCTTCCTGTATCTTTCGCGCTTCTTCAACGAGAACTACCTGGGCTACCTGCTGGCGGTGATGGCCCTGGGCGTGCTGATGGGCTACAAGGAAGACGGCGAATCTGGGGGCGGCGCGCTTTCCGCAGAGGCGGGGCCGACGCTGCGTCGGAATTCGTAGCCTTCACCGCGGTGGGTGAGGACAATCTTCGGCTTGCTGGGGGTGATCTCCACCTTGCGGCGCAACCGCCAGATGTACTGCTTGAGCAAGGGCAGGCTCGCCTCGCCGGCCGGGTCGCCCCAGGCGCTCCAGGCGATCTGCAGGGGTGACAACACCTGATTGGCGTGTCGGGCCAGCGATGCCAGCAAGACAAACTCCTGTGGGGTGAAGGCGACTCGCTGGCCGCGCACCCACACCTCGCGGCTCTCGAAGTCGATGAGCAGGTCGTGGTCCAGGTAGACTTGGGGGCTGCTCTTGGGACCCGCTGTGGAGGTGCGCCGCAGGATGGCGCGGATGCGAGCGGCCAGCTCCCGCCAGTAGATCGGCTGGGTCAGCACGTCATCCAGCCCCAACTGCAGGGCCCGCTGCACGTGCTGCACCTGAGACACCAGGGCGATGATCGGCTTGTCGGTGGCGGTGCGCATCTCTTGGCAGGCCTCCCAGGCGGTCTGGGGCGAGTCCCAGGCGGTGCCGTCCACGATGAGCAGGTCGATCTGGCCTTGGTTGAGCAGCAGGCGCGAACGGGCGGCCGACTCGGTGCTGATGATGCGGAACCCGTCGTCGAAGAGGTGCTGGTGCAGCTCCCAGCGCACGGTGGGGTTGTGGCTCACCAAGAGCAGAGTGGGCGAACGGAGACTCGGCATACCTTCCCCTCGGCCGGATCCAGTGCCGCTCTTTGAGACTCGGGAGAAGATGGTTGCATAGGCTCTTTTGGCGTCAACATCCTGGTTGGATCGTGGCGGCTGCCTTGCTGTTGGGCTTGGGGTCCAGCGCGGCTTTCGGGCAGGAAGCAGTGCTGCGCCCCTTGGTGTTGGCGCTGGCCACCGACACCCCTTCGCCTACGGCCACACTCACCAGCACCGTGACCGCCACCTGGACGCCCACGCCCTCGCCGACGTCGACGCCCGCACCGACGTGGACACCCAGCCCCACCGCCACGCCAACCGACCCCCCCACGTCCACGCTCACGCCCACGGCCACGCCAACCCGCACGCCTCGGCCCACCCGCACACCGACCAGCACGCCCACGGCCACGCCCCTGCCGACGCCGGATGGCCAGGCTCGCGTCAGCCAGGTGCCGATCCTGATGTACCACTACATTTCAGCAGCCCCAAGCGGCGCCGGCGCGGTGCGCAGAGACCTCTCGGTATCGCCTGAGAAGTTCGAGGCGCAACTGCAATATCTGCGGGAGGCGGGTTATCGCACCATCACCTTCAGTGACCTCGTGTACCACCTGACGCTGGGCTGGCCCCTGCCGGACAGGCCGGTCATCCTCTCGTTTGACGACGGCTACCGGGACAACTTCGACTTCGCCTACCCCCTGCTGCAGAAGTACGGTTTTGGGGGTACGTTCTACCTGGTGACGGCCCCCATCGACCAGGGGAACCCCGACTACCTGAGCTGGGGGCAGGTGGTGCGCATGCACGAGGGCGGGATGGAGTTCGGCGCCCACAGCTACACCCATCCAGACCTGGCCGACAAGCCGGTGGAGTACGTCGTCTGGCAAGTGCTGGGCTCCAAGGAAGCCATCGAAGTACGGACCGGCGAGCCGGTGCGCACCTTCGCTTACCCCTCCGGTTCGTACGACCAAACGGTGATCGATGTGTTGCGCTCGGCGCATTTCTGGAGCGCCGTGACCACCCAGCACGGTCGAGAGCAGCAGACCGACCAACTGTTGGAGATCCACCGCATCCGCATCCGCGGGGGACACACGCTGTCGCAGTTCATCGCCCTGCTGGAGGGCGCTCCCTAGACCGGCTGCGGCTTCTCGGCGATGGCGATGAGCGACGTGCCGATGGGCAGGTTGCCCAGGCGCAGCAGCGCCGCTTCCACCTTGCCTACCTGAGTCAGCACGCGGTTGACCAGGGGCGAGGCCGGCTCCATTTCCACCTGGTAGGCGTTGCAGTTGGCCAGGTGCGGGGAGGCCAAGTCGGGCTCCCGTCGCCCCCGTCGCAGCAGGATCAGCGCCGCGGCCAGGGGGAAGGCGAAGAAGTTGTTGAAGGTCATCCGCCGCACCTGCAGGCCCGCCGCCTCCAACCGCTGCCGCAGCTCGGCTGGGGCGTAGCGGCGGCGGTGCAGGTTGATGTCGTCGTTGTGGCTCCACAGCCAGGCGAAGGCCGGCGCAGTGAGCACCAGGAGGCCGCCGGGCTGCAGCACTCGGGAGCATTCCCGTAGCACCGCCACGTCGTCCTCGCAGTGCTCCACGGTATCCAGCACGGACACCAGGCCGAAGCGGTCGTCTTCGAACGGCATGGCGGTGGCGTCGCCCTGCCAGACCCGATAGCCCCGCGCCCGAGCCACCTCCAGCGGCTTGGGGTTGCTATCCAGCCCCACCACCGGGCCGTAACGCCACAGATGGTGCACCATGTTGCCGGCCCCGCAGCCCACATCCAAGATGGGGACCTGCCCGCGCCCGCCGAGCTCCCGGTCCAGGATGTTCAGCAAGGCCCGGGTGCGGCTGGCGAACCACCAGTGGCGGTCTTCGTCGATCTCTTGGGGCAGCGTGGGCGCGTACGGTTCTGCGGACATGCGGGCATTGTCTCCCTGCGTGGTGGTGTTCCAGCCGTTCGATTGTACCGCAAGAGGGGCCAATCGCCAAACCCCGGCGCCTGGGGCCTCTGGCGGCCGGGCTCTGCCCCTAGACGATGGGTA
>JAAYZY010000473.1 GCA_012514615.1 Chloroflexota bacterium
GGTCACTAGGCCGGTGATCACCAGGCCGCCCACGCCGCGCTGCGCCAGCTCCTCCCCCAGAGGGGTCTCTGCGAAGGCGCTGCCGTGGCGCTTGCAGATCCGCAGATCCGTCTCCCGCGGCTGCAGGGCAGGGTGCAGCAGCCACTCGTCGGACCCTTCCGGCAGAAGGCGCTCGTTGGTGTGCTGGATGTAGACCACCGGCGCGCCAGCCGCCTGGGCCCGCTCCACCAGCTCCTCCAGGTTCTGCAGCAACGCTTCTTCTCTGTAGATGGGCGTAGGGCGACGGAACAGTCCCCGCTGCACATCGATAATCAGCAGGGCCATGGCTTCACCTGCCACAGCCGGCACCCTGGCTTTCCCCTTCTTGGTCACAGGCAGATCCTCCTTGGGCAGATCACTCCCGCCCAGCGCCGGCAGGCCGGCCCGGCCCGGCCACCTTGGCCCCGCACTCCCCGCAGAACTTGACGCCCGGGTCGAGCTTGGCCCCGCACTCGGTGCAGTGCGCGCTGGCTTGGATCTTGGCTCCGCACTCCGGGCAGAACTTGGTCTTCGTGGGCAACGGGGCATGACAGGCCGGGCAGGTGGCCCGGGTCCCCTCCCGCCAACTCTCTTCCCGCAGCATCTCCCTGTCTTCTTGGGCCATCTTGGAGTGGGCCCAGATCTCTTCCACCGTGCGTTCCGATTGCGCTGCGGCCATCTCCACACCCAGGTCCGGAGCGCACTCCTTGCACAACCCCTTGCGCTCGTTCCAGCAGGCGTCCACACAGACCCACGACGAGCAGCGCGGGCATTGGCGGAACTCGCCCTTCAGCTCCTCTGCGGCGCGCACAAAGGCGTTGTCGTGGGCGCTCTCCCAGGTGGCCGAGCGTGCCTGCTCGCCCAGCTCGGCGGCCCGCCCGAACAAGCCTCCCAGCACGCCGCTAGCTGTGTTCAAGACGCTGGACACAGTGCCGATGGCGGAAGGCTGGAAGCGGGTGCGGAAGCCGGTGCCGCAGCGATCGCAGAAGAACTCAAACTGGAAACCCTGCTCGGTGCTCAGATCTGAGTAGTTGCGTGTGAATCGAATCTTCTCCACAGGTCTTCCCCCTGCTGTTGATAGAGTCGCCCCACTGCACAAGCGGCGCTGAGCGCAGCGGGGTACGCCCAGCGCCGGGCGCAGCCCGCGCCTACCGGCCCAAAGAGACCGTAACCCGCACTGTGCCCGCCCGGGGATGCCGAGCGGTCAGGGTCGCTTCGCCGCCCTGGGGGGCCCGCACCACCCACTCCACCTTGACCCGGTCCGTGGTGGCATCGGCCGGCCCGTAGAACGGCGGGGCAACCGGCTTGTAGGCGCGGCCTTCCAGCTCACCCACCAACTCCCGCTCCTTGCCGGTCTCCAGCGACGCGCCGGCCGGCAGGGCAATCTCGCAGACCACGCCCCGCACCAGCTTGCTCTCCAGCGCCTTCTTGGTGGCGTAGGTGGGCAGCCAACCGCTGTTCTGCAGCATCAGAATCACGCGGTACGTCTCGGCGCCCAAGGGGCGCACCTCGGCGTGGTACACCTCCAGGCGGCCGGAGATGAGCAGGTGCCAGGTGAGCCACTGGGCAAAGGGTGCGATCTCCTTCTCCAGCAGGTGGGGCGGGGGGTTCTTGAAGGCATAGAGCCAATCCCAGCCACCCAGCTCCACCGGCCCCAGATCGGGATGGTCGAAGGGGTACCAGTCGATGTAGCCCTTGCCGCCCAGCTCCTCGTCGCA
>JAAYZY010000474.1 GCA_012514615.1 Chloroflexota bacterium
CCAGGTCGATCAGCATCAGTTGCAGGGAACTGGGGTTTTCGTTCATCTCTCGCTTCGCCTGGCGCTCTGGGTGACAGCCCGGTTGTAGACGCGGCGTCTCCGGCTCAGTGGCATTATACCGTACTGGAGCCGGAGACGCAACACGGTGTGTTGACCTGTCAGCCCTGTGCCTGGGCCTCAGCCGTTGGTGTTGGGCTTCACCAACGGCTTCAGCGTCTTGCCCGCGGCGAAGTCGGCGAAGGCTGCCTGGAGCCCCTCCAGGGGCACAATGGGGGTCAGCATCTCCCGGTACTGTGTCCGTCTAGCGCGCAGCAGGTCCATGTTGGCCTGAGCCGCTCCGATGGGGAAGTAGTAGGAGCGGATGTAGGCGCAGTCCTTGCGGCGCAGTTCCGGGCTGGGCGTGATGGTCCAGGGGTTGTCGTTCTCTCCCAGCAGCAAGAGGGACCCGCCGGTCTCCACCAGGCTCATGGCCAGGGCTCGCGCCGTGTGGTGACCGCTGGCTTCCACTACCACGCCGAAGCTGGAGCGGAAGGCCGGGGCGTCGGGGGTGATGGCCTTTCCCCCCCAGGCCACCGCCACATCCAGGCGTGGTTGGGCTGGGTCGTACACGTAGACATCAGCCCAGCCGAGGCTGGAGAGGATCAGTTGGCTGCCCAAGCCCAAGGGGCCGCAGCCGATAACCGCTGCGTTCTGCGAACGGGCCTTGGACGTGGCGTTGTGCATGCTCTTGCGGATCCCCTCGGCGGCTGTGCCGATGGTGTCCAGCAGGAGGACGCCCTCGGCGTCGGAGATGTCGTCGGGCAAGGGGATCAGGTTAGCCGCCGGCGCCACCAGGTACTGGGCGTACCCACCGGGCGTCTGCCAGCCCACCAGACCGCCCGCGCTGGAGCAGTGGTTGGTCTCGCCCACCAGGCAGAACTTGCACTTACCGCAGTAACGGTGGATATAGACGGCGACGCGCTGTCCCAGGGGCGCGACGACTCCAGGGCCGTTCTTGGCCACCGTGCCGGTGAGCTCGTGGCCCGGCGTGACGGCCGCGCCGCGGTAGTAGAGTCGCTTGTCGGAGCCGCAGAGCCCGCAGTAGCTGGTCCGAAGCAGCACCTCGCCCGGGCCGGGCTCCGGAATCGGCACTTCTTCAAGGGTGATCTTCTCCTCACCCAGGAAGCGGGCGCTGAGCATGGTTGGCTGGGTCATGGGGGGGTCATCCTTTCACGGCTCCGGCGGTCAGGCCGCGCACGAGCCAACGCTGAACGAAGAGGGTCAGAACCAGCGGCGGCAGACTGATGACCGTGGCCGCTGCGAACAGCCCGCCCCAGTCAATCATCGAGATGCCAATGAACTGGAAGGCGGCGATGGTCAATGGCATGGTGTTCACGCCGGCCAGGATCAGGGCGAACAGGAAGTAGTTCCAGGAGAAAATGAATGACAGGATGGCTGACACTGCTAACCCGGGCACCGCCAAGGGGATGGCCACCCTCAGCAGCACCTGCAGGTGGGAACAGCCGTCGATGCGAGCGGCCTCTTCGATGTCCTTGGGCAACTCTTCGAAGAACGAGACCATCAACCAGACGATCACCGGCATGGTGATCACGGTGTGCGTGGTGATGAGGGTGAGGAAGTTGTCGGTCAGGCGGAAGCGAATGGCTACGATGTACCATGGGATCAAGAACAGCACGCCGGGCGCCATGCGGGCGACGAGGGTGAGGAAGGCCCACCGCTGCATGTTGAAGCGGGCGGCGGCGTAGGCGGCCGGCACCCCCAACAGCATGCCAAGCAGGGTGGACCCGGTGACGATGATCACACTGTTCACGGCGTACTGGCCAAAGGTGTACTGCTGGAGCAGATTGCGGTAGTTCTTCAGGGTGATCGGGGCATCCAGCCGTGGCGGGAAACGGATGATATCCACGTTATTGCGCAGGGACGAGACGACCATCCAGGCCAGGGGGAGCAAGATCACCAGGAGCACGACGAAGATCTGTAGGTAGATAAGGGCTGTGCCGAGCCTTTTCCTGGCGCGTGGCGATAGGTTCATAGCGCGCTCCTTCCCCGAACGACACTCCACAAGCCCGAAGTGAGCACTACCAACACCAGCAAGATGAGCATGATGGCGCTGGCGTAGCCGATCTCGGAGAACAGGATGCCCTGGGTGAAGGCGTAGACGTTCAGGCTCATGGAGGCGTTCACCGGTCCACCCTGCGTCATGATGTAGATGCTATCGAAGATGCGCA
>JAAYZY010000475.1 GCA_012514615.1 Chloroflexota bacterium
GTTAGAGGGTCCCGCACCCAGAACCTTACTTCCTATCACTCTTCAGTTGTTAAGGTCCCCTTCGATAGCGCAAGGAGGATTGTAGCACACCCCTGAGTCTGTGTCAAATCCTGAGACCAAAATCGCCGACCCCTGTCGGCGAGCAAGAAACCACCGTAGCTTCCACAGCTCGCTGTCGGTTAGCTCCCCGCTCCTCCTTTCGGTCTCCCTGAAGGTGCTACGTTCACACCCTCATTCTAACACACCCCCCTGCCACTTGTCAAGTGGCCAGGGCCTCATGGGCTTGCTTTTTAAGAATCCCCGTCCTCTCTCAAGGGCGGACTTGCACTTTACCACTTCTCGGCCAGTCTGTCAAATCCGATCCCCCGCCGGACACCACACCCGAGACCCCAGCGGAGCGTCCCCTCCCTGCCGATGGCCCGACGCTGCGCGTCGGCGCTCACCGATGGGAGCGACCTCTCCAACTCGAACTCTCTTGGCTTGGTGAAGTACAGAGACCGTTGGGGCAACGGTTGAGGACTTTACCACACTCGGAGGAGCCTGTCAAATCGGGCGCCCTGCCGGACGCACCTCCCAGGAGCCCCTCTCTTGTTAAGTCCCCGCCGTTCAGCGGCGACAAGTGGGGTTTATACCACACCCCCGTGATGGGGTCAAATGGCCCCCCCTTGCCGGACGCGCCCCCTGCCCAGCCGCCCAACCCGGGTTCCGCCGGCGGCGCTTGCCAAGGCTCCACCTCCGCTGTACAATGGGCGCATCCCCCGGTGGAGGAGAGAAGCCCATGCGCTTCCCACGCCGCAGCGGCATCTTGCTGCACCCCACGTCGCTCCCTGGGCGCTTCGGCATCGGCGACCTGGGCGACGGAGCAACCCGCTTCGTCGACTTCCTGGCCGCCGCCGGCCAGACCTACTGGCAGACCCTGCCGCTGGCCCCCACCGGCTACGGCGATTCGCCTTACCAAGGACTCTCGGCCCTGGCCGGCAACCCGCTGCTGGTGAGTCCGGAGCGCCTGGTGCAGGCCGGCCACCTGACCCCATCCGACCTGAGGGAGACCCCGAACTTCCCCGACGACCAGGTGGAGTACGGGCCAGCCATCGCCCACAAGTCGGACCTCTTGGCCCGGGCCTACGCCCGCTTCCAGGGGCAGGCTCCAGCCTCAGAGCAGGCCGCCTTTGCCGCCTTCTGCCGTCAGCAGTCGTCCTGGCTGGACGACTTCGCGCTCTTCATGGCCCTCAAGGAAGCCCTCAACGGCCTGCCCTGGTACCGTTGGCCCGACGACCTGCGCTTCCGCCAGCCCCAGGCCCTGGCTCGCTGGCGAGCCGCTCTGGCCCAGCCGGTGGAAAGCCACCGCTACCGCCAGTGGGTCTTCTGGGTGCAGTGGCAAACGCTGAAGGCCTACGCCCACAGCCAGGGGGTCCGCTTCATCGGCGACCTGCCCATCTTCGTCTCGCGGGATAGCGCCGACGTCTGGGCGCACCCGGAGCTCTTCCACAGCGACGAGCGCCTGGAACCCACCGTAGTCTCCGGCGTGCCGCCAGACTACTTCAGCCCCACCGGGCAGCTCTGGGGCCACCCCCTGCCCCACTGGCAGCGCATGGCCCAGGGCGGCTACGACTGGTGGATCGCCCGCTTCCGCATGGCCTTCACCCTGGCCGACGTGGTGCGCATCGACCACTTCCGCGGCTTCTACAACTACTGGGAGGTCCCGGCCGGGGAAGAGACAGCCGTCCGAGGACGCTGGCAGCAAGGCCCTGGCGCCGACCTCTTCCACGCCGTCACCGCGGCTTTGGGCCAAGTCGCCATCATCGCCGAAGACCTGGGCGACTTCGACGACGCCTCTCGGGTCGGTGTGGACGCCTTGCTGGACGAGTTCGGCTACCCGGGCATGCGCATCCTGCAGTTCGCCTTCGGCAGCGGCCCCGACCACCGCTTCCTGCCCCATCACTTCCCGCACTCCTGTGTGGTCTACACCGCCACCCACGACAACGACACCTCGGTAGGCTGGTACCAAGGAGCCGCCAGCGAGGCCGAGCGCGACTTCGCCCGCCGCTACATGGCCTGCAGCGGCGCCGACATCGCCTGGGACCTGATCCGCTTGGCCTGGGCCTCGGTGGCCCACACCGCCCTGGTCCCGGCGCAAGACCTCCTGAGCTTGGGCGCCCAGGCGCGCCTGAACAACCCCGGCACCGCCGGCCCGCCTAACTGGTGCTGGCGGCTGCCGCCCGACGCCCTCACCCCAGCCCTGGCGGCCCGCCTGAAGGAGATCACCTTCCTCTACGGGCGCCTGCCCCCCAGCCTCCAGACCGCGTCATTCGCCGCCCTTTGACGACGCCTTCGCCCCGTGATAGAATGCCCGCAGTGGGGGGGGGGGCCATGCAACCAGA
>JAAYZY010000476.1 GCA_012514615.1 Chloroflexota bacterium
ATCTTGTTCTCGTCGATGCGCGCCCCGGCCAAGAGGACGCGCCGGGCCGCGGCGCGGATGTCGGCCACTTCCAGGGCGATGTGCTCCAGGCCTTCGCCCTTCTCTTCCAAGAACTGAGCCGTACGGTCGCCCTTGCCCACTGCGCCCTGGGCCACATCGATCCAATGGCACTCGTTGCCTGGTTTGAAGGAGCGGTGGTTCTGGAACACGACCGGGCCGGGGTGCAGGTCGAAGAGCTGCTCCAGGGCTTGCACCGTCGCCTCCAGGCTCAGGTTGGCTGTGCCCACGTGCTGCAGGGCCAGCACCCCGCCGATGTTGGCCGGCGCGGTGCAGACCCACTGGCCGGGCTTGGGCTGCACGACCTCAACCGTGATGCCGCAGACGTGCTCCGGCGGCACCACGAAGCGCCACCCGCTGGGGGTGTCGGCTACGGCGTCTGGTCCCAAAGGGACGCCGGCCTGCCGCACCCTGGCCAGCTCGCCCTGGATGTCGTCGCTCTGGAAGGCCAGCCGCTCCAGCCCCGGCCCTCGGCGCTGGATGAACCGGGCCACCGGCGAGTCGGGCTGGCGGCTCTCCATGAGGTAGAGCCAACACTCGTTGGGCAGGGGGACGCGGGCCCCGCGGTCGGTGCCCAAGAAAGGGTCGGGGTCCAGGCGGTCGCTGGGCAGGCCCAAGACGCGCTGCAGCGAACGACGGGTGCGGTCAATGTTCTCGACCGCGAAGCCAACATAGAGCGTACGGAGGATCATTGTTCACCTCGATGAGAGTAGATTCGCCGGCCAGCCCGGCAGCGGCGCGCTTGCGCAGCGCCAGGCAGGCCGACGGGGGAGCCAAGAAACGGATGAAACACGCGGCCAGGATGGACGCCTGGGGCAGGCCCCAAGCGCCCACCGGCGGCGTCCCTACTTATCCAACCAGACCCACTTGGCTGGGTAGACGGTCTGGGCCGGGTCCAGGTAGAGGCCCTTGACGAAGTCGCGGGCGGTGATGACAGCCAGGGCGTTGAAGAGGATGATGCCCGGCGCATCTTCCCATACCTGCTTGATCACCTTGGCATAGAGCTCGTTGCGAGCCTCCAGGGTGGCGGCCTGATCGGCCTCGGCGATCCAGGCATCCACCTGCTGATTGCAGTAGTGCGAGTAGTCGTAGGCCTTGGGCGGCCAGGCGTCGCAGGCGAAGTACGACTTCACCGGGTAGTCAGCGTCACCGGTGAAGGTGCCCCAGGTGAGGTTGACCATGTCGTACTCCGGGTAGCCGGGGTCGGTGATCGGCTTGTTCAGCTCGGCCAAGAAGGTGGCGGTGTCTACGATGTCGATTTCCACCTTGATCCCCACATCGCCCAAGAACGCCTGCACCAGCTCGGCGGTCTCGATGTCGCCGGCCGATACGCCCTTGCGGGTGCGCAGCTTCAGCACCAGCTTCTTGCCGCCCTTCTCCCGAATGCCGTCGCTGCCCACGGTCCAGCCGGCCTGGTCCAACATGGTCTTGGCCTTCTCTGGGTCGTACTCGTAGGCGCCGGCCTCCACGTAGCCTTCCACTGCCGGGGTAACGATGAACGCCTTGGCCAGATTCACGTACCCCAGGAAGATGGTGCGGGCCATGCCCTCTTTGTCGATGGCGTAGTTGATGGCTTGGCGCACACTCACCTCGTCCAAGGGAGGGTTGCTGTTGTTGAGGGCCAGGTAGTGGTGCCGAGAGCTCTCGTTGGCATGGATGGTGATGCTCGGGTTGAACTTGAACTGGTCGGTGTTCTGCATGGAGAGGGCGGCCACGTCGGTGTCGCCCGCCTCCAGCATGATGGCCCGAGAGTTGTCGTCCGGCACCACGCGGTAGATGATCTCATCCAGGTACGGAAGCCCCTCTTGCCAGTAGTCGGGGTTCTTCTTGAGCTTCAGATACTCGTTGGGCACGTATTCGTCGACCATGAAGGGGCCGGTACCCACAGCTTGGCTCTTGAGGCCGTCGCTGCCCACCTTTTCCACAAAGGCTGGGCTGTACATGGAGAAGGTCTTCACGTGGAGCACGCTGTAGATGGCCGGGTAGGGGCGCGAGAGCGTGACCTGCACCGTCATGGGGTCCACCACCTCCACCTTCTCGAAGGGGATCAGGTAGACCATGGGCAGGTTCTCGTTGATCTTGCGGTCCAGGTTCCACTTGACGACCTCGGCGTTGAAGTCGGTGCCGTCGTGGAACTTCACCCCTTCCTGCAGCTTCCAGGTGTGCACCAGGCCGTCGTCGGAGATGTCGATCTCTTTGATGAGCAGCGGCTGGACCTGACCTGTCTCATCGCGGTCTACCAAGGTCTCATAGACCCCTTGGA
>JAAYZY010000477.1 GCA_012514615.1 Chloroflexota bacterium
AGGCAGCAGCGAGTGCACCACGCCGTCGGGCTGAGTCTGGGCGAAGACGCTGGGGATGTGTGTGTGGCCTACCAGGCAGCAGCGGGTCTGGAAGTGGCTGTAGTTCTCAGCAGCCAGGCTGGGGAACAGTACGTATTCCCAGATCGGCTGCCTCGGGCTGCCATGCACCAAGGTGAAGCCCTCGACCACCAGGGACGTGGGGAGGTCCGCCAGGTACGTCTGGTTCTCTGCCGACAACTGCTCTGCCGTCCACTGGCAAGCGCGACGGGCATCGGGGTTGAAGTCGCCCAGCGAGACCCGGCCGAGGCAGGCCCAGTCGTGGTTCCCGGCTACGGAGAGCGTGGGCAGCGGCTGCTGCCGGAGGGTCTCGATGCACTCGTTGGGCTGTGGGCCGTAACCCACCAGGTCTCCCAGGCACCAGATTGCCTCTGGGTGGGCACAGGATGCATCCCGCAGTACCGCCTCCAACGAAGCCAGGTTGGCGTGGATGTCCGAGATGAGCAGAACCTTCATGGAGCGGGGGCCTCCCTGCGCCTGGGTTCCAGAGAGCGAGGCGCGCTTCTTTGTTGGACCGTCTACTCGCGAGTATAATAGCACAGGTCCGTGATTCGGACAATCGTGCGCCGGATGGGAGGACGGGATGCGCTGGTCGCAGATGCCGTTTCTGACGCTGCGAGAGGACCCAGCGGGCGTGGCCAGCCGAGGAGTGACGTGGCTTGTGCGGGGGCGGTATCTGCGCCTGGGGGGCGGGGAAGGCGCGGCGTGGCTGCCGTTTGGGGTGGCTTCTTTGCGGCGGCTGGAGGAAGCGGTTCGAGCCGCTCTGCAGCAGTTGGGCGGGTTGGAGGCGTGGCCGACGGCGCCGCCGAGGGGCAGCGATGAAGCCGCGGCGAGGTCCGACCCGCTGTCTGCCTTGACCGCCCTGGCGTTGGCGGAGGTGCGCTCGTACCGGCAGTTGCCGCTGCTGCTCTACGACCCTGGGCCGTCAGAGTGGCCGGTTCTGTGGCCTGGCGGTTCCCTGACCGGCGCCCGGCGGGAGATGGCGCTGGCAGCTCTGGCGGCAGACGAGGCCGCGGCGGCGTCGTTGGCTGGCCGACTGCGGGCGGGCTGCGGCACGCTTCTGGCGGCGTGGGGGCTGCCGTGCGCATGGATCCCTATCCCCTGGGGCGGTTCCGCTGACGACACCGCGCTGGCTGCCGTGCTGCCGCATCCCGGCGGCGCGCTCCACTGGGCCCACGCTGACCGCTCCGCGCTGGGCGCCGGCCGTCGGACCGCCACCGCCCGCGCCGGAGCTCGTGGCTACGCCCGACGCTACCTCCATCGCCGGGCTGGCTGCTTACCTGAGCCTGCCGCCGGAAAGCACGCTCAAGGTGGTCTTCTACACGTCGAGCCAACGGGTAATCTGTGTGGCGCTGCGCGGCGACCGCCTTCTGGACGAGCGCAAACTTGCTCGGGCGATTGGCGGGGCTTCCTACCATCCCAGCACCGCCGATGAACTGCGCGGTGTGGGGGCTGTGGCTGGCTACGCTTCTCCGGTGGGGTTGCAGGGAGCGGATGTCTGGGCCGACCCCTCGGCGATGGCAGCTACGGATCTG
>JAAYZY010000478.1 GCA_012514615.1 Chloroflexota bacterium
ACGCGATGCTCCGGGCCCCTGACCCTTGGAGGGAACGATGCGAACAGTGGAATACCACGACGGCGTGGTGGCGATGATCGATCAGCGCAAGCTGCCCCTGGAGATGCAGGTGGCCCACTTCACCGATTACCGCGCCGTGGCTCAGGCCATTCGCGACATGGTGGTGCGTGGCGCGCCGGCCATCGGGGCTACCGCCGCCTTCGCCTTGGCCTTGGCTGCTCGCCAGAGCCAGGCCGGGACTGCGGCGGCCTTGCGCCGCGACCTGCAAGACGCAGCCCAGGTGATCCGCCAGACCCGCCCCACCGCCGTGAACCTCACCTGGGCCCTGGAGCGGTTGCTCCGCCGGGCAGACGAGGTGAGCGCTGTGGACCCTGCCGCCCTGGTGCAGGCGCTGGAACAGGAGGCGCAGGCCCTGGCCGATGAGGATGTGGCCATCAACCGGCGCATGGGCGCCTACGGCGCGGCGGTGGTGGGTGATGGCTTCCGCATCCTCACCCACTGCAACGCCGGCGCTCTGGCCACGGTGGACTACGGAACCGCCCTGGGGGTCATTCGGGCCGCGGCCGAGGCCGGCAAGCGCCTGCATGTCTGGGTGGACGAGACGCGCCCTCGGCTGCAGGGGGCCCGCCTCACCGCTTGGGAGCTGATGCAGGCTGGCATCCCTATGACCCTCATCGCCGACAACGCCGCCGGGCAACTCATGCGCACAGGCCAGGTGGACTTGGTGCTCTTCGGCGCCGACCGCGTGGCCGCCAACGGCGACGTGGCCAACAAGGTGGGCAGCTACAAGCTGGCGGTCATCGCCCGAGAGAACGGCATCCCCTGCTACTGCGTGGCCCCTACCTCTACCGTGGACCTGAGCTTGGCCAGCGGCGACGAGGTCCCCATCGAAGAGCGAGAGGCGGAGGAGGTCACCCATGTGGGGGAGGTGCAGGTGGCTCCCCCCGGCGTGTCTGTGCTGAACATCGCCTTCGACGTTACCCCGCACCGCTACTTGACCGGCATCGTCACTGAGCAGGGCATCGTCTACCCGCCGTTCACCCTGAACTTGCAGCGTGCAGTCGCTGGGCAACCCCTGGCGTCCTGAGGAGGTCTTCCTGTGTCTGTTGTGATCACCGGCTCCCTGGCCTTCGACTACCTGATGTCGTTCCCTGGCTACTTCAAAGACCACATCCTGCTGGAGAAGATCGAGACGGTCAGCCTGAGCTTCTTGGTAGATTCCATGCGCAAGCAGCGCGGCGGTTGCGCCAGCAACATCGCCTACAACCTGGCCTTGCTGGGGGAGCGACCCCTGGTGATGGCCACCGCCGGCCAAGACTTCGCCGAGACCCGCGCCTGGCTGGAGAGCGTGGGGGTAGATACCTCTGGCATCCTGGAGATCGCCGACGAGTTCACCGCCTCGTTCTTCGTCAGCACCGATCGGGCCAACAACCAGATCGCCAGCTTCTACACCGGGGCCATGAGCTACGCCCACCAGCTCTCGTTCCGCGACCTGCCCCGGCAGAGCATCAGCATGGCGGTGATCTCGCCCAACGACCCCCGGGCCATGGTCAAGTACCCGCTGGAGTGTCAGGAACTGGGCATCCCCTACATGTACGACCCCAGCCAGCAGATCGTCCGTCTGGAGGGGCCCGACCTGCTGACCGGGGCGCGGGGGGCGGAGATCCTCATCAGCAACGACTACGAGTTCGGCATGTTGAGCCGCAAGACCGGCCTCCCCCGTGAGGAGATTCTGGGCTTGGCTCGAGTGAGCATCATCACCGATGGCGAGCGCGGCTCGCTCATCGTCCCCCGGGGCGAGGAGGCGGTCGCCATCCCGGCGGTGCCGCCGACCCGCTTGGCGGACCCCACCGGCGTGGGCGATGCCTACCGCGCCGGCGTGCTCAAGGGGCTGCGGCGGGGCTACGGTTGGCCCTTCACCGGGCGTATGGCCAGCTTGGCAGCCACCTATGCCCTGGAAGAGAACGGGACGCAGAACCACCACTACACCTTGGAGGAGTTCGCCGGGCGTTTCGAGGAAGTGTTCGGGCCTGCGCCGGAGCTGGCCGACTTGCGGCGCTCGGGGCCGGCGGCGCGGGGGTAGCTGCCGGTGAGCGAGGGCCGTTGGCGGGCGCGCCGCACCCACGATGTGAGGGAGATCAAGGCCCTGTTGGGCAGCGACCCGGCCTACGCGGCGTTCCCTCTGGGGTACTTGGACGCGCGCAACCGCCCCGACGCCGAGTGGGCCCTGGCCACCTTGGATGGCGAGCCCAAGGCCGTGGCTTGCCTGTACCATGGGCTGAAGCCGCCGGCGGCGTTCACCGTGGGGGAAGGGGCCGGTCTGGCCCTGATCTTCGGGGCGGTGTTGCGGGCGCCGCTGGCCCACTTCTCCCTGGCTGAGGAGCACCTGCCGGTGGTGCGCAGTTACTATGCGCTGGGCCACCCCATCCCCATGGTGCGCATGACGGCGTCAGCCACAGGGTTTCGCCCGGTGGCTGGCGCGGCGGAGCGGCTGACGGAGCGGGACCTGGAGGACTTGGGTGCGCTCTACCGGCTGGGGGACGCAGAGCTGTTCAGCCCCGAGCAGTGGGTGGAGGGGGTCTTCTACGGAGTGCGGGTGATGGGGATGCTGGTGGCCGCGGCCGGTACCCACCTGGTGTCGCAGGAGTGCGGCGTCGCCGTGGTGGGCAGCGTGTTCACCGATCCCGGGTATCGTCGCCGCGGCTTGGGCAGCCTGGTTACCAGCCAAGTGACGGCGGAGCTGCTGAAGCGGGGCCTGTTGGTGGTGCTCAACGTACGGCAAGACAACCCGACCGCTCAGCGGATCTATCGGGCCTTGGGCTATCGAGAGCACTGCCGCTATGTGGAGGCGCTGGGCCGTCGTCGCACGGCTCGCTAGGGAAGCTAGGCGCCTATGGGAAAGTGTTGGACAATCTGTTTGGTTGAGGAGTGGAAAAAGGATGACAGCAAAACAGTACGACGTGCGCGACTTGGCCCTGGCTGACAAGGGGCGGCTGCGCATCGAGTGGGCCGAGCTGGAAATGCCGGTGATGCGCTTGATCCGTGAGCGCTTCGCCCGGGAGCAGCCGCTGAAAGGGATCCGGGTGGCGGCCTGCCTACACGTGACCACCGAAACCGCCAACCTGATGCAAACGCTGAAGGCTGGCGGTGCCGACGTGGTCCTCTGCGCCAGCAACCCCCTCTCGACCCAGGATGACGTGGCTGCGGCCCTGGTGCAGGAGCACGACATCCCCGTCTTTGCCATCAAGGGCGAAGACCACGATACCTACTACGGCCACATCGCCGCTGCCCTGGACCACAAGCCGCACGTCACCATGGATGACGGTGCTGACCTGGTCTCCACCATCCACAAAGAGCGCACAGACCTGATCCCAGGCATCGTTGGCGGCACTGAAGAGACCACCACCGGCGTGATCCGCCTGCGGGCCATGGAGAAGGAAGGCGCGCTCAAGTTTCCCATCTTGGCTGTCAACGACGCCATGACCAAGCACTTCTTC
>JAAYZY010000049.1 GCA_012514615.1 Chloroflexota bacterium
CTACGGCAACACCTCGGCGGCGTCGGTGCCCATGGCCCTGTGCCAGGCCATCGATGAAGGACGCGTGCAGCCGGGCGACCGCTTGGTGCTGGTTGCCTTCGGCGCTGGGCTCACCTGGGCTGCCGCGGCGCTGGAATGGGGCATCCCCCTGCCGGCGAAGGCTCTGCCGTTCCCGCGGCGGCTGCTCTTCGCCCTGCGCTTCGCCTGGGCCGCCGTGCGCTCCAACGCCCTGCGCTGGGCCCGCCGTCTGCTGGACCTGCTGGGCCATGACGGTTGGCGCGGGACCCTGCGCCAGGCCATCTTGCGCGGTTGGCGCCGCCTCCGTGCGGGCAGCACGGGCGGGGCCGAGCGTGCTGGTGGGAGTTCGACTTGACATTCCTGAACGGTGGTGCTATCCTATGCGCCATCCACTGCTTGGAGAAGACTGCCGTGCCGGCTTGCCGGGAGAGCGTGAACCAGGGCGTGTGCAGAGCCGCTCAGACCCCCGAGGTCTGGAGCGTTGTTGCTGCGCGCGGTCTGGCGGCTGGCTATGCCTACTATTACGCCTGCCTGCAGCCTGGGCTCCGCGCGCTCGGAGATCGGTAGTCCTCGGAGGGGTTGGGGGAAGCAGCCACAGAGGATTCGCAGAGCGGGAGCCCAGGCTCCCGCTCTTTCTGTTGTTCGCCGGCCCGACGCCAACCGGGCGCGGCGGAGGAGGGATGGCCCTATGGCGTGTCGAGGGGTGCGGGGGGCGACCACAGTGGCCCGGGATGAGCGGGAGGAGCTCCTCTCGGCGGCAACGGAGCTCTTGCTGCAGATGGCGGAGGTGAACGGCATCCTCCCCGACGACCTAGCTGCCGTCTTGTTCACCTGCACGCCGGACCTACTGGCAGCGTTCCCAGCCGAGGCGGCGCGGCGGCTGGGTTGGCGTCACGTGCCCTTGCTGGATGCTCAGGAGATGGCGGTGCCCGGGACGCTGCCTCGCTGCCTGCGCATCCTCATGCTGTGGAACACCGACATGCCAGCGCAGGGGATCCGGCATGTCTACTTGCGGGAAGCACAGCGCCTTCGGCCGGACTTGGCGGTCGGGGCGACATCTGTGGATGGAGAAGGAGAGGCCAGTGGTCATCGTGATGAAGCTAGGAGCTAGAGACGAGGAGCTGCACGAGCTGATCCAGCGGGTGGAGGCGCTGGGCTTCCGCACGCACATTTCCCAAGGGGAGGAGCGGACCATCGTGGGGCTCATCGGCGACGAGCGACCGCTCACCGCGAGCCGACACCAACTGGAGCGCCTGGAGGGCGTGGAGCGGGTGATTCCGATTCTGCGGCCTTACAAACTGGCCAGCCGGGACTTCCACCCGGCAGACACGCAGGTGACGGTGTGCGGCCAAGCCGTGGGCGGCTCTCGGGTGGTGATCATGGCCGGGCCCTGCGCCGTGGAGAACCGGGCCACCCTTCTGGAGACAGCCTGGGCAGTGAAGGAGGCCGGCGCCACATTCCTGCGCGGCGGCGCCTTCAAGCCTCGCACGTCGCCCTACTCGTTCCAAGGCATGGGCGAGGAGGGGCTGGAGATGCTGGCAGAGGTGGCCCAGACCACCGGCCTGGGTATCGTCACCGAGGTGATGGCTCCGGAGCAGGTCCCAGTGGTGGCGCGCTACGCCCACATCTTGCAGGTGGGCACCCGCAACATGCAGAACTACAACCTGCTGCACGCGGTGGGCGAAGCCAAGATGCCGGTGCTGCTCAAGCGGGGCTGGATGTCTACCTTGGAAGAGTGGCTCATGTCTGCTGAATACATCCTCTCCCACAGCAATCGCCAAGTCATCCTCTGCGAGCGAGGCATCCGCACCTTTGAGACCTACACCCGCAATACTCTGGACCTGGCCGCGGTGCCGGCCCTCAAGTCGCTTTCGCACCTGCCGGTGATGGTCGACCCCAGCCACGGCACCGGGCGTTGGGAGCTGGTGGGGCCCATGGCCCGGGCTGCCGTGGCTGCCGGGGCCGACGGTCTACTCTTGGAGGTGCACGGTCACCCTGACCAGGCCCTTTCCGACGGGGCCCAGTCGCTGAAGCCGGCCCGCTTCAGCGAGCTGATGGGCCAACTGCAGCTGGTGGCGCAGGCCATCGGCCGGGAGCTATAGCGTGGCCGTTGGGGCCGGTCTGGCGGACCGGCAGGTGACGGTGGTGGGTCTGGGGCTGATGGGCGGCTCCCTGGCCGCGGCGCTGGTGGGGCGGCGGGCCTGCGCCGCAGTGATCGGGGTGGCTCGGCGCGCCGAGATGGCGCAGGAAGCCCTGGCGCGGGGCTACGTGGACCGCGCCTCCAACGACCTGGCCCAGGGGCTACGGGACGCCGATCTGGTGGTGCTGGCGGCGCCGGTGCGGGCCATTCTCAGTCTCCTGCCGCGGGTAGGGCAGGCAGCCAAGCCCGGCGCGGTGGTGCTGGACCTGGGCAGCACCAAGCGCGCCGTCTGCCAGACCATGGCTGCTCTACCGCCAGCGCTTCAGCCTGTGGGGGGCCACCCCATGTGCGGGCGCGAGCGTTCTGGCCTCCAGGCGGCGCAGCCCGAGCTCTACCAGGGAGCGCCGTTCGTCCTCTGCCCCCTGGAACGCACTGCGCCCTGGGCGCTGGCCCTGGCGGAGGAGTTGGCGGAGGCGGTGGGAGCGCGGCCCTTGCGTCTGGCTGCCGACCGTCATGACCGCCTGGTGGGTGCGGTGAGCCACTTGCCGTACCTCCTGGCCTGCGGGTTGGTGCACCAGGTGATGGCTGTGGGGCAGCAGGACGCGCTGGCTTGGGAGGTGGCTGCAAGCGGCTTCCGAGATGCCTCGCGCCTAGCCACCAGCGACGAGACCATGATGCTGGACATCCTGCTGACCAACCGGGACGCGGTGCTGGAGATGGTGCGCGGCGCCGTTGGCCATCTGGAAGCGGCGGCAGCCCTGCTGGAACGCGGCCAGGAGGAAGCCTTGGCCCAGGCGCTGGCCGGGGCCGCCGAAGCGCGTCGGGGGTGGAGACCATGAGCGATCTGGGACGAGTGGAACGGGCGGTGAGACCGCTGTGGGGGCGCGTGCAGGCGCCAGCCGACAAGTCGATTACCCATCGCGCCCTGCTGCTGGCGGCGGTGGCCCAGGGGCGCAGCCGCATCCGCCGCCCCTCGCCGGCCGGCGACTGCCAGGCCACCTTGGGGGTGCTTCGGGCGCTGGGTGTGCCCCTGGAAGCTGACGACGGGGGCGCCGCGCTGTTGATCGAGGGCCAGGGGCTGAGGGGCCTGCGGGAGCCGACCGACGCGCTGGACTGCGTGCGCTCTGGCACCACCATGCGTTTGCTGGCTGGCTTGCTGGCCGGGCAACCAGGGCTGTTTCTGCTGCGGGGTGATGCGCAGTTGGTGCGGCGGCCCATGGGCCGGGTGGTGCAGCCGCTGCGGGTCATGGGGGCCCGCCTCTGGGGGCGTGGCGGCGACCGCTACCCGCCTCTGGCTGTCCTCGGCGGCCCCCTCGACGGCGCGGTCCACCAGTTGCCGTTGGCTAGCGCCCAGGTCAAGTCGTGCTTGCTTCTGGCCGGCCTGCTGGCCGAAGGCCGTACGGCCGTGCACAGCCCGGCCGAGAGCCGCGACCACACCGAGCGGATGCTGGCCAGCATGGGCGCGCCGTTGGCGGTGGACGGCCTGACGGCGAGCCTGGACGGGCCGGCGGAGGCCCTATCCCCCCTGGACCTGGCAGTGCCGGGCGACTTCTCTTCGGCGGCGTTTCTGGCGGCCGCGGCTGCGCTGGTGCCGGGCAGCCAGGTCACCGTGGCGGAAGTAGGGCTGAACCCCACGCGCCTGGGCCTGTTGGATGTGCTGGAGCAGATGGGCGTGCCCGTTGCCGTGGCCAACCCCCGCCTGGCCGGCGGAGAGCCGGTGGGCGACCTGACCGTGGGGTGGGGGGCGCTGCAGGGCATGGAGGTTGCCGGGCCGCTGATCCCGCGCCTGATCGACGAGCTGCCGGTGCTGGCTGTGGTGGCCACCCAGGCCCAAGGCGAGACCCTGGTGCGGGATGCGGAAGAGCTTCGCCACAAGGAGAGCGACCGTATCGCGGTCACGGTGCAGGAGCTTCGGAAGCTGGGAGGGCAGATCGAAGAGCGGCCGGACGGTTTCGTGGTCTTCGGCCCCACCCCGCTGAGCGGCGCGGTGGTCCAGTCCCACGGCGACCACCGCCTGGCCATGGCCCTGGCCGTGGCCGGCCTGGTGGCCCAGGGCGAGACCTTGATCGACGGGTTCGGCTGCACCGCCGATTCGTTCCCCGGCTTCCCCGATCTGCTAGCCCAGCTCTGCCAGCCGGCGGGAGAGCGCCCATGAGGCTGGTTGGAGCGACGCAGGTGGTGGGCCTTCTGGGCTGGCCGGTGGAACACAGCCTGTCGCCGGCCATGCACAACACCGCCTTCGCTGCCCTTGGGCTTGACTGGGCCTATGTACCGTTTCCCGTGCAGCCGGGCGACTTGCCGGCTGCGCTGGCCGGGCTGCGGGCGTTGGGCGTGCGGGGGGTCAATGTCACTGTTCCCCACA
>JAAYZY010000479.1 GCA_012514615.1 Chloroflexota bacterium
ACCCGGCCAGGTCTACTAAGCGTACTCCAGTGGCCCAGCCTCCGTTCTTGACAAACTGAAGGCACAGCTTGGGCGAGTTGCGTAAGCACGCCGTTCGGCTGACGGCTCAGGGATGATTTTCGACGCAGATTTCCACCGGACTCACACCATCTCCGGCTCGCTTGAGGAAAAGAGCGGCATCTACTCGTTCCCGTCATCGCCTTTCAATGCGCATAGTCTAGTGGTACGCAGGGCGAACTTCAAGAAGTGCCGCACCCAATATCGTGCTGCAGAGCGTGTTCTGGCAGCCGGGGCTTCATTTTCAGCAGCCGCCTAGAGCGCAGGGCCAGCTCCTCGCCCTAAAACGTGACCAAACGCTACACTATGCAGGGATATTACCTGAGCGGAGCAACCCATGATCTACCTGGACAACGCAGCCACCTCGTGTCCCAAGCCAGCCGTAGTGGTCGCCGCCGTAACGCAGGCACTCGAGAATGTGTGCGCAAATCCCAGTCGCGGAGCGTACGAGATTTCACTAGAGGCCTCGCGCACCATCATGCGCACCCGGCGCGCGCTGGCCCACCTCTTCAATGCGGCCGACGAGTCACGGGTGCTCTTTACCCTGAACGCCACCCATGCTCTCAACCTAGCCCTCAAGGGCCTGCTCACCCGGGGAAGCCGCGGGGACGGACGTTCGCGCTTAGCTCGTCCGCGGCACGTGGTGACCTCCAGCTTGGAGCACAATTCCGTCGCAAGACCGCTGGCCGCGCTGGAACGCCAGGGCGTGGAGGTTACCCGTGTGCGCTGTGCGGCGGATGGTACGACAACACAGGCCGACATACTTGCTGCAGTGCGAGATGACACTGCGCTTGTAGCACTCACCCATGCCTCGAACGTGCTGGGCACTCTTTTGCCGATAGCCGAAGTGGGAGTGGCGCTACGCGACCGCGGTATTCCGCTCTTGGTGGATGCGGCGCAGACTGCCGGCGTGTTTCCCATCGATATGCAGGAAATGGGCATCAGCCTCCTGGCCACTTCTGGCCATAAGGGCCTGCAGGGGCCGCAGGGGGTGGGGATCCTGTGCGTGAGCCCCGAGCTGGAACTCGAGACCCTCGTGGAGGGGGGCACAGGCAGCGAATCAGAGTCGCTGGAGCATCCGTCGGTTTGCCCGGATCGTCATGAGGCAGGTACGCTCAACGGTCCTGGCATCGCGGGCTTGGGAGCCGGGGTGAAGGTGGTGCAGCAAGAGAGTCCAGCCGCAATCGGGCGCCGCGAATACCGCCTGACCGCGCGCCTGGTCGCCCATGTGCAACACACGGATGCCATCCGCGTATTCGGGCCCTGGGCCTCCGGTCAGTTATCGGTGGACAAGGTGCCGGCAGACCCGCTTACTGCAAATAAAAACGGACAAAGAGAGACGCACGAAGAAGAGGTAGACGCCTCGCGCGATGCCCAGTGGCTGCCGCCATGTGCGCCGCTCATCAGCTTAGCGATAGATGGTCTGGCTTCTGCTGAGGTTGCACGCATATTGGACAAGCAGTTCCATATAGCTGTCCGCGCTGGTTTGCACTGCGCCCCAGAAGCCCATCGCGCTGCTGGAACCTTGGAGACAGGGCTGGTGCGCCTAAGTGTAGGCCACGCCACCACCGAAGCGGAAATAGATCAAGCAGCAGAAGCTCTCCTCGAGATCGCCAGCCGGCCAGCTGCTTACTGGCTGCAAGAATGGAGTGGCCATTATGCCCCATAGGACCGCACCTGCCGGCGATGCGAGCCTGTTTTCTGAAGCAACTCCTCCAGCGGAAAGCTCTGGAGCAGCAGTAAGGCTCGACGATGAGGAGATGGAGAAGGTTCTGCGTCAGGCAAGCAGTATCTCCGCCAACATTGGCTCGGTCATCCTGGGTAAGGACGCTGCCGTGCGCGCGTGCGTAGTCGCCCTGCTGGCCGGCGGCCATGTGATCGTGGAGGACTTTCCGGGGGTGGGAAAGACCTTGTTGGCCAAGGCGCTCGCCCGCTCCATCGACTGCCGCTTTGCGCGCATTCAGTTTACGCCCGATCTTCTCCCCAGCGACGTGACCGGTGTAAGCGTTTTCAATCAGAAGAGCGGGGAGTTTGAGTTCCGCCCCGGACCGGTGTTCGCCCACATCATTTTGGCCGATGAGATCAATCGCTCTTCGCCCAAGACGCAGTCCAGCCTCCTAGAGTGCATGGAGGAACGGCAGGTCACCGTCGATACCGCCACCTACCAGCTGCAGCCGCCCTTTATGGTCATCGCCACTCAGAACCCCATCGAGTTTG
>JAAYZY010000480.1 GCA_012514615.1 Chloroflexota bacterium
CCCAGCGCCCTGGGTGTGGCAGTGGGCTGCGGGCGCGCCGGCGCAACCACCACGGTGACGACGACGGCAGGGGTAGGGGTAGGTTCAGGCGTGGCGGCACTGGCGCAGGCCGAAAGGGCGACGGCTGCAGCCGCACAGAGCACGGCGACCCGCAGCCAAACCGAACGCGGGAAGCAGGATGCGGGTTGGGCAGGGTACACGGTTCCCCCCTGTGTCATGGAAGCTCCACGAAGCTGCCATAGGCAGCCAAGATGCTGAGCATGTCGGTGAAGATGAGGAAGCCGACCGCCACCAAGAAAAGGCCGCTGACGACCGAGACCAGATGCAGGTGGCGGTTCAGACGACGCAGCCAGCCGGCCAGGCGGCCGAAGGCGGCCCCCACAAGCAAGAACGGCACCCCCAGCCCCAAGGAATAGGCTGCCAGCAGGTAGGCCCCCTGGGCAGCTGTTTGCTCTTGCCCGGCCAGCATGAGGATGCTCAGCAGGATCGGCCCGACGCAGGGCGTCCAGCCGGCAGAGAAGACCACCCCGAGGAGGACCGACGACAGTAGGCCCCATTGACGCCGGCCGGCGAAGCTGATCTGCGTCGTCTGGAGCAGGAACGGTAGGCGCAGCAGGCCGGCGGTGTGCAGGCCGAGCACGATGATGACCAGCCCGCCCGTCCGTTGGATCCATGGGCGGTAGTTGAACAGGAGCCCGCTGATGCTGCTCACCGAGGCCCCCAGGGCCACGAAGATCACCGTGAAGCCACAAACGAACGCCAAGGCATGGAGCAGGGTGCGCCACCACGGGCTGCCTTCTTCTGTCTGTAGAGAGGTCCCGCTCAGGTAGGCGATAAACCCTGGGATCAGCGGCAATACGCACGGCGACAAGAACGAGAGGATGCCGGCGCTGATGGCGATCCAGACGGTGGGCTGAACGTCGGTCATCAGTGCGGGCCGCCCTCCTCGCGTTCGTCCAGGGTGCGGCGCAAGGCAGCCACCTGCCGCTGCAGCCCCTGCTGTCGATGGTAGATGGCGAAGACCAGGGCAAAAGTGATCAGCCAGAACACGGCGTAGGCCGCCACCATGTAGGTCATGTCTCAGGTTACCTCCTGCAACGCTAGGCCAGCAGGCGGCGACGCAGGGCTTGCACCTCGTCGCTGAGCTGCTGGAGACGGATGCGGTGCCACATCAAGGTGATGTAGAGCACCGTGAAAGCGACCAGGGCCAGGAAGAAGCTGGTCATCATGTTGGGCGAAAGGCCAAACCCCGAGGAATCCAGCAAGACGGGGTGGATGGTGCGCCACCAGCGAATGGCCATGAAGGTGATGGGCACGCTGCTGAAGCCGGCGATGCCGTATACTGCCGACAGACGGGCTCGCTGCTCCGAGTTGTCCAGGGCGGCCCGCAGCATCAGGTAGGCCAGGTAGATGACCCACGTGATGGATGAGGTGGTGAGGCGGGGGTCCCAAGTCCACCAGGTGTTCCAGGCGGGCTTGGCCCAGATGGAGCCGGTGATCAGCACGGCGGTGGTGAAGCCCACGCCCAGTTCCACGGAGGCGGCCGCCACTGTGTCCCAGCGGCGCTCGCGTCGCGCCAGATACAGGATGCTGCTGACGAAGGTCACCAAGAAGGCCAGGAAGCCGATCCAGGCGGTGGGCACGTGGAAGTAGATGATCCGCTGGGAGAAGCGCTGGTCTTCAGTGGCCACATTGGCCGGCGCCGGCGCGTAGATCAGGGCCATGTACAGGGCGGCGATCATCAAGGCCATGCACAGCACGGTCAGCCACCATAGCAGACGGTCATTCCTCGTTCCGTTCCCCACCATACGTCTCCTCACGCCAAGGCCGGTCTCCGGCCTTGCCTATTCCTCAACCACGTAATCGAAGGTCATGGCGGCGATGGCCAAGAAGATCACGTCGAAGACTACCAGCAGCTGCAGCCAGTTGTCAAGTTGGCCCAGGGGCATGCCGTCCAGGATGCCGGACGTGAGCTTGACCGCGGCGATGATGACCGGGGCCACCACCGGGAAGAGTAGCACCGGCAACAGCACTTCTCGAGCCCGGGTGTTGGCCACCATGGCCGAGAAGAGCGTACCCACGCCCACGAACCCCACGTTGCCCAGCACCAGCACCAGGGCCAAGTCCAACCGCACTACAGGCAGGTCGAACAGCGCGGCGAAGATGGGCAAGGCGATGGCTTCGGTAACCAGCATGAATACCAAGTTGCTCACGGCCTTGCCGAAGTAGATCACGCTGCGATCCACCGGGGCCAGCAACAACCCCTCCAGCGAGCCCCGGTCCTTCTCCAGGACAAACGAGCGGTTCAGCCCCAGCACGCCGGCGAAGCTGAAGGCCACCCAGAGGATGCCCGGCCCGATCTGGGCGGCGTTGTCCACCCGCAGCTCAAAGGCGAAGTTGAAGATGAGGATCGCCAGGAAGACGAAGACGAACATGGCGCTGAACACCTCTTTGGTGCGCAGCTCCGTGGCCAGGTCCTTGCCCACAAGGGCGGCCCATTGGCGCATAGCGTTCATGGTCGCCGTGCTCCCTCTGCAGCCTTGTCATACTGGGCGCGCAGCCCTGGGGCGTCCAAGTCACGGCTGAGCCCGTGGAACGCCATGCGCCCGCCGGCCAGGATGGCCACCTGGCTAGCCATGGCCAGGGCTCGGGGCAGGTCGTGGGTGGTCATCAAGACGGTGCGGCCTTGGGTGGCCAGGTCTTCCAGGATCGCCTGCAGCCGTTCAGCGGCGTGGGGGTCCAGGCCGGTGTCGGGCTCGTCCAGCAGCAGCACCGGCGGGTCGTGCAGAATGGCCCTGGCGATGGCCAGCCGCTGTTGCATCCCCCGGGAGAAGGTGCGCACCAGCTCGTCGCTGCGGTTGAGGAGGCCCACCTGGTCCAAGAGCCCCTCGATGCGCTGGTGGGCCTGCCTGAGGCCATACAGCCGGCCGTAGAATCGCAGGTTTTCCCGAGCGGAGAGATCGCCGTAGAGCAGGGGCTGGTGCGAGACCAGGCCGATGCGCCGCCGCACCGCTTCGCTGTGGCGAGCCACGTCCAGGCCGGCCAGTCGACAGCGGCCGGCGCTGGCCTGGGCCAGGGTGGCCAGGATGCGCACCAGGGTGGTCTTGCCGGCCCCATTGGGGCCCAGCAAGGCCAGGAACTCGCCCTGAGGAACCGCCAGACTGACCCCGCGCAGCACGGCGTAGTCGCCGAACGCCTTGTGCAGACCGCTGATCTCGATCATGGCTGCCCGCCTACGCTCCGCGGCCGTCGTTGGGCCGGGTGGCCAGGGCGTTTCGCAACCGAGCCATGAGCGCCTGGCGCTGGCGCTCGTAGGCGGCTTGATCCACTTGACCAGCAGCATGGGCGTCGTCCAGGTCAGCCAAGGCCTGCGCCAGGGGCTGGGCGTCCGCCGGTAGAGCTAGAGGATCAGCCGAGGGGCGCCGCCGACGCGTGCCCAGGTAGACCAGGGGCGCCATGCCCATGATCAAGCCAGCAGCCAGGGCGGCTTCCAAGGAGAACGTCCCTTGGGGGCTGGCCGGGGAAGGGACGGCGGCAGCCGCGGCGGCCCCCTGAGGCTGGCCGCGCAGGGTGGCCGACCAACTCTGCCCTGCAGCCAGGGCGCCGCCGCGCCAGTTCAGGTACTGTTGCTGCCCGCCCATGGCGCCGGCGAAGCTGAGCTCGTCGCTGGCGACTTCGACGCCTGCATCGGACACCAGGAGGTTGACCTGAGCCATGGGGTAGGGGTAGCGGCGGGTCAGCGTTGTGCCTTCTGGGGTGTAGGGCAGGGTGTAGCCGATGAGGTGCTGGCCCAGGGAGTCGCCTGGCGGCAGAGGGGCGGTGTCCCAGAGCGTTGTCGCTTCCAGCGTGAAGCGATCGGTCGGGCCGGCCTGGTTGTCCACCTGGATGTCGGTGGCCCCTTCGGGCAGGGAGAAGGCTAGGGTGCGCCCTGACGCGTCACCAACGTAGGTGCGGTCGCCCGTGTTGCTCATGATGTAGAGCTCACCCACCCGCAGCACGCCGTCGCCGAACTCCACCAGCAGGTGGCTGCGGGCGATCTCGATGGCCGCGTCGTCACTGGTCGTCTCGTAGACCTGGACCAGGGCAGTGAGCTCCGTTTCCTCCCCCTGGGGGGTCAAGAGGTCGCTGGCGTAGGAGACGCCATTGTACTCGGCGGTGACCCCAAAGGTGCGGTCGGCGGCCAGGGAGACGGAGAAGCGGAAGCGGCCATCGGCGTCGGTGCTGCCCTCCTTTGTGGACTGCGCTTCCATGCCGGCGAAGGTGTGCAGGGTCACCGGCTGGCCGGCCACCGGTTGCCCGGTGGCGCCGTTGAGCACCTGGACCAGCAGCTCCCCTCCCTGGGCCCGGGCCGAGACCCCGGTCCAGAGCAGGGCGAGGACGACGGTGGTCAGCACGAGCGACAGGCGAAGCCGCTGGCTCATGGCTGCCCTCCATGGGGAAGGGCGGCGCCGCAGGCGACGCAAAAGCGGTCGCCGTCTTGGTGCGAGGCGTCGCAGGAAGGGCAACGGCGGCCCAGGGCTGCGCCGCAGCGACGGCAGAAGCGGTCGTCGCTGCCGGCGGGAGCGCCGCAGATGGGGCAAGCCCCGCTGGGGGGTGGAGCGGGCCGGCCCTTCTGGCGCCGTTGGGCAACCGCCTGCTCCAGCGTGGCGTCCAGCTCCTGGTCTGACGGAGCTTGCCGCACGGCCGCACCGCGCAACAGAGGGTACCCCAGGGCCGCCAGCGTAGCCACAAACATGAGGCCGATGATCAGCCAATCCAGCATGTCAGGCCTCCTTCCGGGCTGGCCAGAGGCCGGCTAGGCCGCCCAGAAGCAGCAGGCCACCTCCAGCCCACAGCCAAGAGACCAACGGGGTGACTTCGATCTGCAGGGTGGCCAGGCCGTCGTCTTGCAGGCCGGCCAGGATGACATAGAAGTCCTCCTTGGCCGTGCTGCGCACCGCCACCTCGCTCACCGTCTGGCGCACACTCCAGTGGAAGTTGCGCTCGGGGGTCAACGTGCCCAAGCTGCGGTTCCCGGCGCTCAGCTCCAACACGGCCGCGGCGCGCTGGCGCACCTGATCCATGTCGGTCAGCGGTTCCAGGTAGCGCAGGCTGTAGCCAGCGACGTCCACCGTCTCTCCAGGCTGGAGGGCCAGCGTGTACTCGGCCTGGTACAGCGACGAGCCCACCAGGCCCGCGGCGATGACCACCATGGAAAGGTGCACCAGATGGGCGGCGTGGCGGCGCCGATCCATCGCCAGGGCGGCCCACCAGCCCATGCCGGGGGTGCGCAGGCGGCTCCGCAGCGTGCGGATCGATTCTGCAGCCACCGACCCCAGGGCCAGGCCGGCCGCGGCGAAGCCCACCAGGGCGACGACCTCGCGCGCGCCCAAGGCCAAGGCCGACCCCAGCGCCACCGCGCCGCCCGCTGCGGCCGGCCACAGGCGGGCGAGCAACTGCTGGTTGGGGGTGCGGCCCCAGAGCAGCGCCGGGCACAGGCCCAAGGTGAGCAGCAGCAGCAGGGCCACCGGCCCGAAGGCCCGGTTGTAGAAGCTGGGGCCCACGGCGATCTGCTGGCCGCGCACCAGCTCGGCCACGGTTGGTAAGATGGTGCCCAGGAAGACGATCACTGACCCGCCTGCGAACAGCAGCGCCGCCAGAAGGAAAGCCGACTCCCGGGCCGCCAGGCTGCTGAACGCCTCGTCGTCGGCTAGCTGCTGGCGACGGCGAACGGTGAAGCCAACGGCCAGGGCCAGGCCCACAACGATGAAGACGGAGAAGTACCACCCGACCGCCGACTGGCCGTAGGCGTGCACCGACTCGATGACGCCGGACCGGGTGACGAAGGAGGCGAACAGACAGAGAATGAACGTGAGGGTGATGAGCGCGGCGTTCC
Source organism: Chloroflexota bacterium (assembly GCA_012514615.1). The sequence continues at coordinate 5,876 of JAAYZY010000480.1, forward strand.
AGATTCGGAAGCTGCCCCGCCGCTCCTGCATCACCGTGGTGTGCAGCGCCGCGGTGGCGATGAGCCAGGGGATCAGGGAGGAGTTCTCCACCGGGTCCCAACCCCAATAGCCGCCCCAGCCCAGCTCCACGTAGGCCCACCACGCCCCGATGACGATACCCAGGCCCAGAGCCAGCCAGGAGAAGAGCAGCCAGGGACGCACCAGACGGGCCCAGCGCCGATCGAAGCCGCCGCTGGCTAGGGCTGCCAGAGCCAGGGCGAAAGGCACAGTGAAGCCGGCGTAGCCAACGAAGACGACCGGCGGGTGCAGCACCATGCCGATGTTCTGCAGAAGGGGGTTGAGGCCGACGCCCTCGTTGGGGACCCCGCCCATGGCGGCGAAGGGGTTGGAAGTGGCGACGATGACCAGGGCGAAGAGGGCCTCGCTGGCCGCCAGGATCCCCAGCGTGCCTGCGCGGAACGGCTGCCCCCGCAGAGGCTTGTTCACCAACAGCGCCACGGCCAACAGGCCCAACAGCCAGAGCCACAGGAGCAGGGAGCCCTCCTGGCCTGCCCAGAAGGCCGACAGGTTGTAGACCAGCGGCTGATGGGTGGCGGTGTGCTCGTAGACGTAGCGCACGGAGAAGTCGTGCCCAGCCAACAGGGCGAACAGGGCGACGGAGGCCACCGTGGAGAGCCCGGCCACCACCCAGAGGCCGTTCTCACCGCTGCGCACCAGCTCGGGGGCCCGGGCGCGCCCACCCAGCAGGAGGGCCACGGTGGCGTAGATGCTGACCAGAAAGGTCAGGAAGAGCGCGGCGTAGCCGATGGTTGCCATGGCTCTCTACCTCTTGCCGGCTTCGGCTGTGGCCGCTTCTTCGTACTTTGAGGGACACTTGAGCAGCAGCTTCGTTGCCTCGAACTGGCCATCAAGGCTGTACTGCCCTTCCACCACCGCCTCGGCTTCATCCTGAAGCATGTCGGGCAGTACGCCCTTGTAGGACACCGGCAAGACGCCGGTGTCGTCGGCGATCTCGAAGCGGAGCTGCAGCGTGGGGGCGTCATAGTGGATGCTCTCGCCGACCACAAAGCCAGACACACGCACGTTGCGGTCGGCGATCTCACCAGCTTGCGCCTTGAGCTCCCCCACCGTCAGGTAGTATGCTGCGCCATCCCCGATGCTGGAGACGACTAAGTAGATAATGGCGGCGACAATGGCCAAACCGCCGATGAGCAGCTTCCGCTTGTTCCCCAACGATTCCTTCAAATCCAGATCGGCATCGGTGCAGACCGGTCCATCTGCTTGCATACCGTAGGTTCCTCCGTGTTGCGTTCAGGCTCCGCCGCCCCCGTACACCCCTGGGGGGTACCCGACGATGATAGCATGGAACGGCCGACGCGTCAACAGAGGTGCGTCGGTCGGCCGGATGCGCTGGGGCTACGCGCCGCGGCGGCGCGTGCCACACTGAGGGCAGAATCGGTCATCGGCGCCCAGACGGTGGCCGCACTGGCGGCAGAACGCCGACGCTGCTGCCTGCCCCTCCTTGGGTGAGGCGGCTCTCCGTTTGGCCTTGACCTGGGGGGCGGGGCGTGCTGCGGCGGGATCTGCACGGCGGCGCGCCAGGAGGTAGGCCATGGCGAACCCGCCGGCCCCCGCGGCCAGCGCCAGCCCCAAGGGCAGGGCGGCGCCGGGGGCGTTCCCGGCGGCGAGCCCCTGGTTGTCCTCGTAGGCCGATGTGCTGGGGGTGGGCAGGCCCAGGACCTCGTGGCTTAAGCGGGGGTCGGTCTTGGTGTACGTCACCTGCACTCCGAAGGTCTCGCCGGCTTCGGCGGCTCCGGCAACCCAGCGTTGTACTGGTAGGCCCGTGCCCAGCGGATCGGCGGCGAGCACACCGGGCGGCGTGGCGCTGAAGTCGCTGCTGCCGGCCGGCTCCTGCATGTCGAAGGTGAGGACGCCGATGTCGAAGTCCGCCGTATAGGCGAAGGGGTAGTCCCGCGTGGCTCCGTCCACGTCCAGGGCTGCGTCGTAGAACTCGAACTGGAATACGCGGTAGGGGGTGGCGTAGCTCACCTCCACCGCGTCGGGGCCTTCCACGATGGTGGGCCGGTAGTAGCGGAACTGCCCTTCGGCGTCGACGCCGGCGGTACCACCGATGTGGTGCGCGGTCTTGGGGATGTGCAACGTGAGGGTCACCGGCAGCGGGATGTCTTCACTGACCACGCCGCGGTAGATGACCAAGACGCCCTCACGATCGTACTCCGGCCACAGGGAGATGGTCAGTGCGTTCAGGCGCACCGGCGGCTGAGCCTGGACGACCAGCCCATGCAGGGGTAGGGCGACAGCCAAGACCAGAGTGAGCGCCACAAGGGGGACGGCCTTGCGCCGACTGAGCATTGGGTACCTGCCTCGGAGGAGATGTGTCACTCGCCAGGAGCGGTGCAGGGCAATTGTACCAAATGGGCGGGGTTCTGCGCAAGGAGGGGGCGGCCGGCCAGTGGAGAAGAGCGCGCCGCCGGCCCACGTCAGCGGAACTTGTGGCCAGGGCCGGGCGTCTTAGGAGTGCTGGACTTCGTCAGACTACCCTATGGCCCCTGAGGGATGCCTGTGAACCGACACTTGCTCATTGCTATCCTCTCGCTCTTGTTGCTCAAGCTCGTGCTTTCGGCCTGCAGTGCGCCGGCGAATCCAGGGCTGATTGCCGACGACCCTATGGCTGCCCCGACCAGCCCCGTGGCATCGCCCACGCCGGCCACGCCTGAAGCTCCGCCTGAAGCCGTCACCGCCGCCTTGCGCATCCTGGGCCAGCAGTTCCGCGCCGATGCAGACCTTGTGCGCCTGCTGGATTGGGAACCGGTCACCTGGTCGGACGGCTGCTTGGGTGTGCCGCTGCCCTCCGCCTGCACCGAGGCGTTGGTGCCCGGCTACCGCATGGAGGTGGAGATCCAGGGGGACCGCTATGAGTACCGTTCATCCATGCCCGACGCCCAGCCCTACCTGCTGCTGTTGGCGGCCGGGCCGGACCCGGGCATCGAGCGCCCCCTGCTGACCTGGGAGGCCGACGAGGCCGAGGGGTGCCGAAGCCTCGTCCTGGGGTTGGACGGCCGCGCCGCTGTGGGGCCCTGCGGCGCGCCGCAGACACCCCTGCGCCTGCGGGACGAAGTCGGCCGCAGCCAGCAGTGGCGCGACCTGGTGGCGCGCTTCGCTCCCTTCGAGGCTGAGACCCCCAGTGGCCGCGTCGCGTTCCGGGGGCAAGGGCCGGAAGCGCCATCGGCCGGCTGGCAGCGGGCCATCGGGTTCTGGGCCCGTCTGGTGCAGCTGGAGCTGCGTTCTGGGCGCAGCGGGGCCTCGTGGGGCACGGTGCTGGCCTGGCAAGAGGAGATGGCCGATCGGCCGGGCTACTGCCGCTTCCTGCAGGTGGAGGGCTACGGAACAGCCTTCGCCAGCGTGGCCCAATGCGGCGGCGGCGACCCCCAGACTCTGGGGCAGGATTGGCTTCGCACCCCCGAGTGGGAGCGGATGGACGGCTGGCTGGCAAGCCGCGCCTCCGTGGACCTGGACGACCTGCGCTTCATGAACGCCTCTGGAGCTGAGGCCATGTCGGAAGAGGAGCTGGAGCAGTTGCGGGCGTGGGCGGCCCAAGTCTACGACCGACTGGCTGGCCCTGCGGACGTGCGGCAGCCATCGACCAGCTTGGCCGATGTGGAGCAGGTCGACGTGCTGCTGCTGGAATCGTTCCCGGTGCAAGCGCGCGTGGTGGCCCGGGGCAACCTGCGCGACGGATGTACCGTAGTGGATCGGGTGACGCAGGAGCGTCGCGGCCAGGAGTTCTGGGTGACGCTAACCACGGCACGGCGAACACAGGATCCTTGCATCCAGGTGCTGGTGCCGTTTGAGGAAAGCACCCCGCTGGAGGTAGCCGGCCTGCCGGCCGGGGTCTATGCCGTGCATGTCAACGGGGTGCGTCAGACCTTCACCCTGGCCGTGGACAACGTGCTGCGCTGAGGTTGCCGACCCGATGCCCGCACGCGGGGCCGCCGAAAGCTCGCCTTCCGGCGGCCACGCCGCGTCTGGGGCAGATGGATTCCCGCTTGCGCGGGAATGAC
>JAAYZY010000481.1 GCA_012514615.1 Chloroflexota bacterium
AAGATGTGTCGGGCGCGGTAACAGGTGTCGTATGTGCGGCGGCCAGCGTAGTCGGGGGCCAGGTCCGCCTCGGGCACGCCCAGGCTCTGGGCGTACTTCATCATGGCCCCGGGCTCGTTGTAGTGAATGAAGCGGTTGTCGCCGCTCATGAGCAGCTTCTCCACCTTGCCGGCGTGGTAGAGCTCCACGGCGGTTTCCACCCGGTCCCGCAGCATGGGGCTGAGCACGTCCCCGCTGTAGACGGCAGCGCCGAAGACCACTGCCACCCGCTGGGGCGGGGCGTCGTCGCCGTGGTGGATGTAGGGCGCGCTGCGCCACTGCACCCAAAGCCGCACAACCAGGGGCACGGCGATGCACAGACCGGCGGCCACCAGGAGCATGGCCAGGCTCCAGCGCAGCAGCCGCCGCGCCGCTGCCCAGAGGGAGCGTTGGGTGGGGTGTCTCACGTCAGTCGGCCTCCCTAGCTAACGCCTCCGCCTGCAGGGCGAGCAAGCGTCGAATGCCATCTTCGGCCAAGTCCAGCAGGGCATCCAGCGCCGCACGCCCAAAGGTTGAACGTTCTCCCGCACCCTGCACTTCGATGAACTGACCCTGACCGTCCATGACCACGTTCAGGTCGGCGGCGGCGCGGGAGTCTTCGGCGTAGCACAGGTCCAGCAAGGGTTGGCTGCCCAGCAGGCCGGCGCTAACAGCGGCCACCGGCCCCAGCAACGCCTGCGGGGGCACGATGCCTTGGGCTGCTAGGCGGCGCACCGCCAAGGCCAGGGCCACGTAGCCGCCGGTGACGGCGGTTGTGCGCGTGCCCCCGTCAGCCTGAATGACGTCGCAATCCAGGATAAGGGTGCGCTCGCCCAGCGCCTCCAGCGAGACGGCCCGGCGGAGGCTGCGGCCGATGAAGCGGCGGATCTCCTGGGGGCGCCCGCCCAGCCCCTGCGTCTCCCGTGGCGAGCGGTCTTGGGTGGAACGGGGGAGCATGGCATACTCGGCGGTGAGCCACCCCAGGCCGCTGCCGCGTCGCCACGAAGGGACGCGTTGTTCCACGGTCACGTTACACAGGACGCGGGTCTCTCCCGCGGTCACCAGCACCGATCCCTCGGCGTAGCGGGTGTAGTGCAGAGCGAAGGCTACAGGCCGCAACTCGTTCGGTTGGCGACCATCCACGCGCATCAGCCTCTCCTCATGGTGGGGTAAAGATCACGATGGCCCATTATACCAACGGGTGCGCCTGGGCGCAACATGGCCTGAGTCTTCACAGCCCGCCGCGGGACTTGACGGCTTGATCGGGTAGTGCTATAATGGCTGTGCCTTGATATCCTATCTTTGGCGGAGTCTTGCGCCGCGTCCATTCCCTCATTGGCCCTGTGATCATATGGCACCAAGCGCCTGTGGCGTGGGCTCTGTTCCGCCAGGGGAAGCAGTCAGTTTCTTCCGCCCCAGGATTCCGTCGTACTGACCGGGATACACCCCAAGGTGAGCCGTTTGAGCGCACACACTCAGTAGCTGGGCTTCTTGCCGGGGGCACCCTCTGGCTGGGAGCGCAGTGACCAGGCCGAGACTCCCAGCGAGGACCTTAGCATATCCTGAGCAGAGCGTCCAGCCCGGGCTCTTCTTGGGAGGGTTAGGTCTTGGCGCGCGAGAACGGCGCTTCGCAGCCCATACCATCCGCACTTGGCATAAGGAGATTGTCTGGCTCGCAGCGTGAGCTAGCACACAGGGGTAGAGAACTTGAATATCGCAGAACTGGAACTGCTGAAACTTGGTGAGTTGCGCGAGACGGCCCGGCAGATGGAGATCACCGGCTACACCCGCCTGAAGAAGCACGATCTCATCATGCGCCTGCTGCAGGCCAATGCTGAGAAGCAGGGCTACATCTTCGGGGGTGGGGTGCTGGAGATCATGCAGGACGGCATCGGTTTCCTGCGCTCAGACCATCTGTTGCCCGGCCCGGAGGACGTCTATGTCTCGCAGTCGCAAATTCGCCGC
>JAAYZY010000050.1 GCA_012514615.1 Chloroflexota bacterium
ACCCGTCGCCCCGCGGAAGCCTGTCCCTCGCGGTGTTCTTGGGGGGCGGAGACCCATCTTCCGCACCGCCAAGAATGGATAGATGCCCGCTTCCGCGGGCATGACGCGGGCAGGGCAGACCTCTGCGCCCTTACCCCTCCACCATGGTGCCCAGGGCGCTCGTGGGGTTCTTCAGGGTGGCGCGCACGTTGCTGGGCCGCTCGCCGCTGAAGATCTGCGCTCGCAGGCCGGGCAGGGCCTGCACCAGGCGAGCCACCTCCTGCACTTTGCTCCACATGCCGCCGGTCACGTCGGCGCCGTGGGAGCCGCCCAGCTCGCCGCCTAGGGCCAGGGCTTGGGCCGGCGTGAGGCGGGGCAGGAGCGCCGCGTCGGGGTCTCGGTGGGGATCGGCGGTGAAGACGCCGGCAGTGCGGCCGGCCAGCAGCAGCCGGGTCGGCCGCAGGTGCGGGGCCAGGTAGGCGAAGATCTCTTCGGTGGAGACGATGGTGCCGCCCCTCACGTCGTCCAGGGCCACATCGCCGAAGACCAGGGGCGTCAGGCCGCCGGCCAGGGCGGCCAGGATCGGCCCCAGCTCCAGGTGCTCCAGGCGGCCGTCGCGGCAGCGGGCCGAGGCCGACGGCTGCAGCGCCAGGACCGGCACGCCGGCCTCCCACAGGGCGTCGCAGACCAGGCGGTTGAGCTGGGCCGCGGCGCGGCCGGTGGCGGCGTAGCCCCGCCAGCCCTCCGGCCCCTGCACGCCCTCCCGGGTGCGGTGCTGCTGCCCCATCACGTGCCCGAACGAGCCGCTGCCGTGGCCGATGACCAGCTGCATCCCCGGCCGGGTTTCCAAGGCCTCGCGGATCTCCCGGCCCAGACGAGATAGCGTCTCCGGCCGGGCGGTGTAGGGGCGCGTCTTGTCGGTGATGAGCGAGCCGCCCAACTTCAGGAAGACCCGCTCCGGCGTCAGTCCAGCAACCATACCGTCTCCCCTTCCACCCGCACCCGCTGGCCGGTGCGCACGCGGGCCGTATCTACCATGTCTACCATGGGGATCTCGGCCATGATGGCCCCGATGGCCACGATGGCCTCGCTGGCCTGGTTGATGATGGCGGCTGGCGCCAGGCCGTTCTTGGCCAGGCGGTAGAGGGTGTAGGAGCCCACGGTTCTGCCCTTGCCGCTGGGGAAGACCAGCACCCGTCCGGCCACGCATTGGCCTTCCAGGGGGTGACCCGGCTCCACCACGCGGCCGCTGTCCGGGTCGATGCCGCCCAAAAAGCCGATGGGCGTCGGCGACACCAGGGCCAGCCCCTCGGCCTGCCCGGCCCGGATCACCCGGCCGACCATCTTCTCCATGTTACACCTCTCCCCCCGGCCAGCGCCCGTGGATCGCCGCCTCCAGGCAGCGGGCCAGGTTGCCGAAGCGCACCGCCACCCGGGAATGCGAGGGCGCGTAGAAGGCGGTCTTGGCGGCGTTGGTGGCCAGGGTGCGCACGCCCAGGGCCTCGATGGGGGCGACCACGGTGCAGGTGTCGGCCACCACGTGCCCGCCGGCCGCCTCGATGGTCGGCACCCAGCCGCGGCGTTCCGCTTCTGCCCGGGTGGCCCGGGCGGTGGTCACCCACAGGCGCGTCGCCAGCCGCCGCCCGGCCACGCCGGCGGCCACCTGGGCGATCTCTTCCAGGGATGCGTGGGGGCAACCGATGCTCACCAGGTCCACCGCCTCGGCTGGGGCGTTGAGCAGGGCATAGGCCTCGGCCAGCGATTCCACCACCAGGCGCTCGGGGGCCCGGGCCAAGGCCGGCTCGTCACGCGCCTCCGGCGTCACGCCGACTACGTGGAAGAGCGCCACCGCGCCGGCCGCAGCCATGGCCGCGCCCAGAGTCTTCAAGCGCTCCAGGCGGCCGACAGTGGGGAGCTGCTCGGGCAGGTCCACAAAGGCCGGCACGCCCTGGCCGGCCCGCCGGCCCACCAGGATGCCCAGCGCGCCGAAGTCGGCCTCGTCCCTCAGGGGGGCGCGGAGGTGCACCTCCAGCGTAGCTTGGCGGTTGCGGGCCAGGTGCAGGCCGTAGGCAGCGGTGCGCCCCACAATGGCCGCGGCCAAGGCGCTGGGGCCGCCTTCGCGGTTGGTGCGCGCCCCGATGACCGAGTTGGCGAAGGAGACGGCCGACGACTCGGCCCAGGCCAGGTGGCTGCCCGGCCTGGGCCAAGAGGCCACCAGGTAGGGCGTGCAGGTCATGGTGGGCTGGATGCCGAAGCGCTCGAAGGCGCGGATGACCGCCTCTTGCCGTTGGGCGAACCCCTCGGTGATGCCCAGCTCGCGCCAGCGCTCCATGTCCATGCCGGCCGGATTGAGCAGGGTGGGCGCCTGCACCCGCGCTCCCTGGTCGGCCCACTCCTGCAAGAAGGCCAGGCCAGCCTCGCCCAGGTTCTTGTAGCTCACGCCGCTCACCTGGACGCTCTCCACCGGCGTCAGGCGCTCGGCGCCGTAGATGCGCCCCAGGGCCGTCACCATCTCCATGGCCTTGCGAGGGCCGGGGCCGGCCTCGCCGCGCAGGACGGCCTCTTCTTCCGGGGTCAACTGCAAGGTGGCGTGCATGGGGGATCCTGGCTCAGGTGAGGCGGGCGCCGGCCACGACGTCCAGGTCCAGGCCGGAGCGCCGGCCAGCAGCGAAGGCGAAGTGCCCGGCCGCGGCGATCATGGCTGCGTTGTCGGTGCAGAGGGACGGCGGAGCCACCCGTAGCGGCACGGCCAGGCGGGCCCGGGCCTCAGCTCGCAGGGCGGCGTTGGCGGCCACCCCGCCGGCCAGCAGCACCTCTCGGGCCTGCACCTCTTCGGCGGCGGCCTGCGTCTTCTCCACCAGGATGTCCACTACAGCGGCCTGGAAGCTGGCGGCCAGGTCGGCCAGGGGCAAGGGGCGGCGGCGGGCGCGGGGGTCGGCCCGCAGCTCTTCCAGGGTGCGCAAGACGGCCGTCTTTAGGCCGCTGAAGCTGAAGTCGTACCCGCCGCCCAGGCGGGCCCGGGGGAAGCGGAACGCCTTGGGGTTGCCGCCCTCAGCCGCTTTCTGGATGGCCGGGCCGCCGGGGTAGCCCAACTCCAGCAGGCGGGCCACCTTGTCGAACGCTTCGCCAGCGGCATCATCCAGGGTGCCGCCCAGCCGCTCGTAGTGGCCGTGGCCCCGCATGGCCAGCAGCTCTGTGTGCCCGCCAGAGACGATGAGCACCACCAGGGGCAGGGGCGGCGGCGGGAGCGGCTCGGGCGTGGTCTGCAGCCAGTTGGCGTAGATGTGCCCTTCCAAGTGGTTGACGCCCACCAGGGGCAGCCCTTGGGCCCAGGCGATGGCCTTGGCCGCGTTGACGCCCACCAACAGCGAGCCGGCCAGGCCCGGGCCGTAGGTGACGGCCACCGCAGCCAGGTCGCTCCAGTGGGCCGCGGCGTCTTCCATGGCCTGGCGGATCACCGGGACGACCGACAGGACATGCTGGCGCGAGGCTATCTCGGGGAAGACGCCGCCGTAGGGCTGGTGCAGCTCGATCTGCGAGGCCACGACGCTGGAGAGGATCTTGCGCCCATCCCCTACCACCGCCGCAGCCGTCTCGTCGCACGACGATTCAATCCCCAGTATCTTGACCATCTGCCTTCCAGGCCTCAAGGATGGCGCGCAGCATGGCGGCCTCGTTCCGCTGGGGAACGGTGCGCGGGTCGAAGACCAGGTGGTCTTCTTCGATGCGGGCGACGACTGGCGGCGCGCCCAGGCGCAGGCGGCGGGCCAACCGGTCTGGCGAAGGCGGGGCCAGGGCCAGCAGGGTGGTGGGCAAGGTCTGCCCGGGCAGCGAGCCGCCGCCTACCGCTGAGCGGCCGGGGAGGACCTTGGCCGCCAGGCCCGCGGCGGCCAACTGGCGCGCCCAGCGGCGGGCGCGCCGCCCAAGCGTGGGCAGCGGGGCGGCCATCATCTGCCAAACCGGGATCGCCTCAGCCGCCTCGCCGCGCAGGTAGTGCAGCAGCGTCGCCTGGAGCCCGGCCAGGGTGGTCTTGTCTACCCGCAGGGCGCGGGTGAGGGGGAAGCGGCGCAGCCCGGCCACCAGCTCCTTGCGTCCCACGATGATGCCGGCCTGGGGCCCGCCCAGCAGCTTGTCGCCGCTGAAGGAGATCAGGTCGGCGCCCTGGGCCACGCATTCGGGCACCGTGGGCTCGTGGGCCAGACCGTAGGGCTCGGTGGGCAAGAGGGTGCCGCTGCCCAGGTCTTCGTAGAGGGGGAGCCCCGCCTCCTGCCCCAGGGCAGCCAGCTCAACTAGGCTCGCCTCTTCGGTGAAGCCAACGATCTGGAAGTTGCTGTGGTGGGCCCTCATGAGCAGGGCTGTCCGCTCGCTCAGGGCTCGGCGGTAGTCGTCTGCTCGGGTGCGGTTGGTGGTGCCTACCTCCACCAGGTGGGCGCCGCTCTGGCGCATCACATCGGGGATGCGGAAGCCGCCGCCGATCTCGATGAGCTGGCTGCGGGAGATAATCACCTCCCGCCCCTGGGCCAGGGCCGAAAGCACCAGCAGCACCGCCCCAGCGTTGTTGTTCACCACCAAGGCGGCCTCCGCCCCGGTCAGGCGGCAGAGCAGGTCTTCTGTGTGGACGTAGCGGCTGCCCCGCTGGCCGGCCTCCAGGGCGTATTCCAGGTTGGAGTAGCCTTGGCCGGCCGCCTGCATGGCTGCCAGGGCCGCGTCGCTGAGGGGGGCGCGGCCTAAGTTGGTGTGGATGATGACCCCGGTGGCGTTGACCACCGGGGTCAGGGTGGGCCGCATCTGTCGATCTAGGAAGGAGCCGGTTGTCGCCAGCAGGTCATCGTCGCTGGGCAACGCGCCGCCAGCCCGCACGTGCTCGCGGGCCTGGTCCAGCGCCCAGCGCAGGCCTTCAACCAAGGCCTCGCGCCCGGCCGCCTGCTGCAGCGCCGGCGCCGCCGGGTGCTGCAGCAGGCGGCCGACGCTGGGCAGGCGGCGCAGCTCCGCCGATCCGCTCAACCTACTTGCCCTCCAGCTCCTTCTTCACCTTCTCCCAGTCGGCCAGGAAGCCCTTCAACCCGGCGTCGGCCATGGGGTGGTAGATGGCCGCCTTCAAGACGCCGTAGGGGACGGTGGCGATGTGCGCGCCGGCCAGGGCCGACTCGATGAGGTGCCGCGGGTGGCGGATGCTGGCGGAGATGATCTCGGTATCCAGATCGTAGTTGTCGAAGATGGTGACGATCTCTTCCAGCATCTCCATGCCGGTGTTGCCGGCCTCGTCCAGGCGGCCGACGAACGGCGAGACGTAGGAGGCGCCGGCCATGGCGGCGAAGAGCGCCTGGCTGGCGTTGAAGACCAGCGTGGCGTTCACGCGGATGCCCCAGGTATCGGCCAGCTCGCGGGCCGTCTCCAGGTCGGTGTCGCACTTGCCCTGCCAGGGGCAGTCCACACAGATGTGCTCGGGGGTCATCTGGGTGATCTGGTTGATGGCCTTGAGGCCCTGCTCGATGGTGGGGATCTTCACCACCACGTGGGGCGACCACTGGGCGATCTTCTTGGCCTCTTCGATCATGCCCTCGGCGTCGGTGCTGAGCACTTCAGCGCTCACCGGCCCCTGCACGATGTAGCAGATCTCCTGGGCCACTGCTTTGTAGTCTACCCGGCCAGCCCGGGCCATGAGGGTGGGGTTGGTGGTCACGCCCCGCAGGATGCCCCAATCGGCAATCTCGCGGATCTCAGACAGTTTGGCGGTGTCGAGGAAGATATCCATGGCTTTGTCCTCCGTGTGAAAGTGGAACTAGATCGGACTCCCTAACCGAATCGTCCATGTGCGCTGCAGCTCAGCCTGCCGACTGCAGCCCCAGCAGACGAGCGGCGTTGCCCCCCAGGATCGCCTCCAGCGCCTCGGGGCCCAGGCCGCTGGCCCGCACCCGCTGGAGGAACGGCCCCTGCCGCAGCAGGGGGAAATCGCTGCCGAAGAGGATCTTGCCCGGCAGCAGCGACGCAGCCAAGGGGAAGATCTGGTCGGCGTAGAGCAGAAGGGAGGCCGCGGTGTCGTAGTAGACCGAGGCTAGGGTCTGGCGCACCTCCGGCATCAGCTCGTAGAACGGCAGCCCGCCGCCCCAGTGGCTGCAGATCAGGGTCAGCTCTGGGTAGTGGGCGGCCAGGCGGTAGAGCGTCTGTGGCAGGACGGTGCCCTTGCCCCGGTAGATGTGCCCCACCGGCTCGCTGCTGTGCACCATGAGCGGCGCGGCGGCCCCCACCAGGGCCGCCGCCAACGGGTTGAGCAGCTCCAGGTCGTCCAGGCTGAACCCTTGGCCGTTGGGCATCAGCTCGCCCACGCCCCGCAAACCCGCGGCCCAGCAGCGCTTGGCTTCTCGCACCGCTTCCCGCACCGCCCGCGGCTGCACGCAGGCGAAGCCCACGATGCGCCCGGGGTGGCGGCGGCAAGCCTCCAAGACGTAGTCGTTGGCGGCGCGGCACAACCCCATGTCGGCCCAGCCAAAACCGAAGGCCACGGCCATCTGCACGCCGCTGGCGTCCATCTCAGCCACCAGGTCGTCGGCGGTGGCCAAGCCGGCCTTGGGGTTCTCATAGAGCAGGCCAAACCAGCGGTCGCGCGCCAGGTACTGCTCACGCTGCGCGATCACCTCGGGGGGAAAGATGTGATTGTGGCAGTCGATGATCATCTGGCTCGACCTTGCTGTCGGCTCCGTGCCTGAGTGATTATAGCACAGGCCGGGCCGTGGAGCAATCGGCCTAGCCCCCTACCGCTGTTCCCACTCTGGCACCTCTTCGCCCACGTGCAACAAGAAGGCAAAGCAGCCGGTGCGCCCGAGGTGGCGGAACTGGCGAGAGAGGATTTCTTGCTTGTCGCGGTAGGGCAGGCTGTCTAGGGTGCGAAGGTAGGCGTGGAACGAGCCGTGCTTGGCCGACAGGGCCTGGATGAGGCGGGCGTTGGCGACCGTCGCCTCGATCTTGCGACTGTTGCGCACAATGCTGGCGTCGCTCAGCAGCCGATCCACGTCCCGCTCGTCGTAGTCGGCCACCTTGTCCACGACGAACCCATCGAAGGCCTGGCGGAAGGCCGGCCACCGGCGGCGGATGAGCTCCCAACTGAAGCCGGCCTGGAAGATCACCTTGGTCATCTCCTCCAGGTAGCCGTCGTCGTTGGCTGGCCGCTCCCCCGGGCGTCTCTCGATGATCTTGGGCATAGGGCACCTCCTTCTGCTGATGCGCCACACGTCGAATGTCGCACGGCCGCGGGCGGGCGGGGAGGAGGACGAGTGGCCGGCTCAGCCCCGCAGGCGGCCAGGGGTCGTTTCGATGGGTGCCCACATCACGGCGTCGAAAGCGATGGACTTGCGCTTGCTCTGCTCTCGCACGTAGGGCTCGCCGGTCATGTCGCTGAGGCGCACGTAGGCAGGCTGCACCGTGGAGAAGGGGAAGATCCCCAGCGAGACCCAGGCATCGTAGTAGTCGCACTGGGGGATGGTGACCTGGCTGCTGCCGCGACGGTGGTGCACCTGGTAGTGGGCCTGAGCGGTGGTGGCGTTGCGGCTGGGGATGAAGACGAAGACCTCGTACATCCCCGGCCAAGGGAGGGTGGGCCGCCACTCGGCGAAGCACTCTTCGCCGTGGTCGCTGCTCACCGTCCAGGTCCAGTAGCAGTGGCTGCCGTGGGCTACCGGCGACTCGAACCAGTACTTGGAGTCGGAGCGGAAGAAGCCGCGGTCCGCGCTCTCCACCGGCACCAGCACCTGCTTCTGGCTGGGGCGGTGGCTGCTGATGAAGTCGGTGGGCGTCAGGTACGAACGCAGCACCTCGTCGCGGCTCAGGTTCCAGGCCGTGGCCGGCAAGCGGCGGGCGCGGATCTCAAAGTGCAGGTGGGCGGGTCCGCTGGGGTTGCCGTTGGCGTCCAACATCTTGCCGATGGCGCCGATCTGCTGGCCGCGCCGCACCACATCGCCTTCCCGCACCTGGAGGTCTTTCAGGTGCGCGTACTGCGACCAGAGCAGGGCCCCCTCCGGCGTCTTGTGGGAGAGCAGGACTACATTGCCCCAGGAGGGGAAGCGCCCGGCAGTGACCACCGCGCCGTGGGCCGCCGCCTGGACCGGCGCACCCAGGTCCGAGTCGCCCATGCGCAGGTCGTTCCAGTCTTCGCCGGTGTGCCAGGCCCCGAAACGCTCGTAGTAATCCTTTTCTGCCAGGCCAGCGGCCACATAGTAGCCCACGCCGTCAGGTGCGCTGGCCGGGAAGTCCCAACCGTCCACCACCGGCACAGGGGCGGAGTCGGCTGCTGTCAGACCTCGGCGCACAAGCCGGCCTTCCGCTCTGTGGATCGGGTTGTTGCTCATCGAAGCCTCCTAGCCAGTCGTCGGGTGGCGTTCCGCCCGGGGGTGGTGCAAGCCTCGTGCCACCTTGCTCCCATCAACACACCAGGGCCGCCGCAGTGGCCGCCAGGGCCAGCCCGGCCATCCAAGCGTCGCCCAGTGCCGGCCGCGGGGCGGCCCTGACTGTCGGCCGCGCCGGGTGAAAGGCCCGGGCCTCTGCTGCGGCTACGATCTCTTCGCCGTGACGCAGCGTGCCCACCACCAGCGTCACCAGCAGCAGCCGCACCGTGCGCAGCCCCGGGCGGCGCAGGCCGCCCCGCAGGCGCAAGGCATGGAAGGTGCTGCGGGCCGTCTCTTGCACCGTGGGCAGCAGGTTGAAGGCCACACCCAGGGCAAAGCCCAGGCCCCGGGCCCCAACCCCTTCCAACAGCGCAGCCAGATCCGCCACCGAGACGGAGCGGCTTACCAGGTAGACGGCCGCCATGAGCGCGGCGGCGCGCAGGGCCACCTGCCCGCCGACAACGAGCGCCTCAGGCGCTCCCGCGGCCCACCCCAGCAGCAGCGGCAGGGCTGCCAGGGGCGCCATCCAGAGCAGACCACGCCCCACCGCCCTGAAGGGAAACCCAGCGGCCAGGGCCACAGCCAGCACCGTGGCCAACACCCAGCCGGCGCCCCAGCCGGGCAGGGCCGCTGCGCCGACTACCGCCCACCCCAGCAGCAACAGGTATCCCCAGACAGTGGGGCGGCCGTTCACGAGGTCCTTTCCTCCTGGGCCAGGACGCGCCGCCGGGCCGCCTGGCCCACGCTCCAGGCCAGCCCGCCGGCCAAGCCGCCGGCCAGCAGGTGCAGCGCCAACAGCAGGCCCACGATGGCCCAGACGGCGCTCAGGGGCAGGTTCAGGGTGCGCCCGCCGGCCTCTACCACCCAGCCGTAGACGGTGCCCAGCGACCGCCCGGCGATGATCCCCTGGGTGAGGAAGGGGTGGAAGAAGTTCCACAGCACGCCCAGCGCGCCGGCCAGGGCGAAGCTGCCGCGGCTGGCGCGGCCCCCGGCCAGCAGCGCCGCCTCAGCCAGGACGGTCTCCATGAGGATGGCCAGCATGGGGCTGAGGACGACGCCGCCCAGGCCCAGGGCCTTGAGCAGGGCGGTGACCACGCCGATCATGAGCACCGAGCCGCGGCGCGGCACCCACAGGCGGCCCACCAGGGCCAGGGCCAGCCCCAACGCGCCCATGAGCAGGCCGATGAAGGGGGCCTGCAGCAGGTGCAGGTAGGCCCCCAGGGTCATCTCCAGGGCTCCCCACAGCGCCCCGAAGATGGCGATGTAGACCAGATCGCGCACCCCGAACGACGCTTCGTCTCCCGGCGGCCTGTTCATGCTTGCTCAACCTCCTCATCCTCAGGCGGCAGCGGTTGCCCTTCGGCGGCGATACGGCCGCCCCGAAGCAGCAGCACCCGCTGGGCATAGCAGCGCACCAAGCGGGGGTCGTGGGTGATCAGCAGCACCGCCACCCCCTCCTCTGCCAAGCGGCGGACGTAGCCCATGAAGGCGCTCATGTGGCCCCAGTCTTGGCCCATGGTCGGCTCATCCAAGATCAGCAGGGACGGCCGCAGCGCTAGGATGGCGGCCAGGGCGGTGCGCTGCTGCTGCCCGCCGGAGAGGCCCCAGGTCAGGCGCTCTGCAAGGGCTTCCAGGCCGGTGGCCCACAGCGCGGCCTGGGCCGCGGCTGGGGGCAGACGGTAGTTGGCCAGCCCGAAGGCCACTTCCTCGCCCACCCGCTCGCAGAAGAGCTGCTCCAACGGGTTCTGGAAGAGCAGCCCCACCGGCGGCGAGCCCTCGCCGCTGGCCACCCAGACGCGCCCGCGGCGGGGTCGCACCATGCCGGCCAGCAGGCGGGCCAGCGTCGTCTTGCCCGAGCCGTTGTCACCCACCAGCGCGGTCACCTGGCCGGCGTGCAGGGTGAGGTCCAGGCCCTGCAGCACCGCCTGCCCACCCAAGCGCACCTCCGCGCCTCCCACCCGCGCCGCCACGGCGCCGCCAGAGGGCGCTCCGCCGGGCCGGATGAGGGCCGGCCAGTCGCCGGGGGGCCCTGCGTCCGGGCCGCGCACGTCGGGCCGCTGGGCCAACACCGCGGCGGTTGGGCCAGCGGCCACGACCCGCCCACCCTCCAGCAGCAGGGTGCGGCGGGCCAGCGGGGCGGCATGGTCGGCCCGGTGGCCGGCCAACAGCACCGTCGTCCCCTCTTGGCGGTTGAGCCGCCCCAGCGCTTCCAGCACCGCCCGGGCACTGGGGGCGTCGAGGCTGGCTGTGGGCTCGTCCAGGGCCAGCACCTGGGGGCCCATGGCCAGGATGGCCGCCACGGCTGCCAACTGCCGCTCGCCGCCGGAAAGGGTGTCGAGGCGGCGAGTCAAGAGCCGTTCCATCTGCAGGGCCTGAGCCGCGCCCTGCACGCGCTGCCTCACTGCCGTCGTCGGCAGCCCCAGGTTGTGGGGTCCAAAGGCTAGCTCTTCCTGCACTGTCAGGTTAAAGAGCTGAGTGGCTGGATTCTGGAAGACTAGGCCCACCCGCGAGACAAGGTCGGCCAGCGGCGGTTGTCGGGTGTTCCGCGCCCCTACCCAGACGTCGCCCTCCTGGCGGGCCGTGGGGTGGCTCTGGGGGATCAGCCCAGCCAGGCAGCGGCACAGGGTGCTCTTGCCGCACCCTGACCGCCCGGTGATGAAGGCGACCTCGCCCGGCGAGAAGCTGCAACAGACGCCCGCCAGGGCCTGCTGCGCCCCGTACCACACGCTGAGGTTGTCTGCCCGGATCCAGTCGGGGTGGCGCACGGTGAGCTCCTCCCCCGGGCCAACCAGAGAGGCGCGGCTGGCCACTGAGGCGATTATAGCCGGGCTCGCCGCCCCCGGCAAGCGCGCCGCAGGCCCTCCCGTTTAGCGCTGGCTCGTCCAGGCCCCGGTTGGCATGGGCGGCATCTTGTGGAGAGGGGCAAGTTGTGGTATCCTTCTGCCTTGGATGCACGCCAACCCACACCACAGATCGCTGGGAGGACGGGAGAGCCTTATGCCCAGACCGCATGTCGCCTTTGCACCGTCTGCGCTGGAGGGATTGAAGGAAGGGTTTGATCAGGTGGCTGACCTGCTGGCGCTGACCCTGGGTCCTCGCGGCGGCACCATCGTCAGCGACTTCCGCGCCGGCCGCACCGCCGAAGGGATCGCCGACGCCGCCACCGCTGCGCGGCGCATCCTGCAGGTGCCGGGCCAGGCCCAGAACGTGGGGGCCATGCTGGTGCGGAACCTGGTCTGGCGGGTGGGGCAGGAGGTGGGCGACGGCACGGCCACGGCCGCGGTGCTGGCCCAAGCCCTCCTGGCCGAAGGCTACCGGTCGGCGGCGGCCGGGGCCAACCCCATGGTCATGCGGCGGGGCATCGAGCGGGGCTTGGCCGCAGCCGCCGCTTGCCTGCGGCAGCAGGCCCAGCCTGTGCGCGGCGAAGACGAGCTGAGCCAACTGGCCCTCAGCATCACCGGCGAACACAAGCTGAGCTTGGTGCTGGGAGAGCTGTTCGACGTGCTGGGCCCCGAAGCCCACATCATAATTGAAGAGTTTGTGGCCCCCTACGTGGACCGGGAGTACTTCGAAGGCACCCGATGGCAGGCCCGATTGTCGTCCCCCTACCTGGTGACCGACGCGCCGGCCCAGCGCTGCATCGTGCAGAGCCCCCTGGTGGCCATCTACGACGGCGAGGTTAGCGAGCTGGCCGAGGTGGAGCCCCTGCTGAACCTGCTGGCGACGCCAGAGGGGGAGGCGGAGCAGAAGAGCCTCCTGCTGGTGGTGAAGCGCTGCTTGGGGGTGGCCCTGGGCACCTTGGTGGTCAATCATCAAGCCGGCAAGCTGCGGGCCGCTGTGGTGGAGTTCCCCCAGGTGGCTGACCCCCGGCGGGAAGCGATGCAGGACCTGGCCCTGAGCACCGGCGCCGCCGTGCTGGGGCCCGACCTGGGGCGTAGCTTGCACAGCATCACCCAGGCCGATCTGGGGCAGGCGGCGCGGGCGGAGGCCGACCACAAGACGCTGGTGGTGGTGGGGGGGAAAGCTGACGAGGCGGCCCTGCGGGAGCACGTGGACGCCTTGCGGGCGCGCCTGGCCGGCGCCACACAGACCGAGCAGCGCCAGGCGCTCCAAGAGCGTCTGAGTCGCCTGACTGGGGGCGTGGCCACTCTGCGCATCGGCGCCAGCTCCGAGGCCGGGCAGCAGGAGCTGCGCCAGAAAGCCCAGAAGGCGGTCAAGGGCCTGGCCGCGGCCGGGCGGGAAGGGACTGTGGCCGGCGGCGGCGTGGCCTACCTGAACTGCGTCCCGGCGGTGCTGGGCCTGGCGGGCACGGGAGACGAAGCCATCGGCCTACAGGCATTGGCCCGCGCCCTGGAAGCCCCTTTCCGCCGCCTGGTGCGCAACACCGGCCTCCAGCCGGCGGGCACCGTCCTCTACGAAGCGCAGCGGCTCGGCCCTGCCTTTGGCTACGACGCCCTGGGCGACCAGGTGGTGGAGATGCGCCAGATGGGCATCGTCGATGCCGCCGGCGTCTGCCGCCGGGTGCTGGAGATGTCGGTCAGCGCCGCCGTGATGGCCCTGACCACCGCGGCCATCGTCTTCCACCGCCAACCGACCCAGAGCTTTGAACCCTAGGCTACCCTTGTGCGAAGAAGGAAGGATCCTATGGCTACCATGAGAGGCGTGATTGTTAAAGGGAACCGTCAGGTGGAAGTGCGCCGCGACTTGCCCAAGCCGGAGCCGGGCCCAGACGAGGTGCTCATCCGCACCCGGGTGGCGGCCATCTGCGGCAGCGACCTGCACTTCTACCGCGATACCCCGGAGAACCTGGGCCAGCGCACCCGCATGGTGGTGGGGCACGAGCCCAGCGGGGTGGTGGAGGCTGTGGGGCCTTGCGTGCGCCATGTGCAGGTGGGCGATCGGGTCACCGCCTATCACCACATGGGTTGCGGCACCTGCGAGCACTGCCGCGCCGGCGACATCATGCTCTGCGACCACGACACCGGCATCGCGGCTGTGGGCCGCGGCGCCGACGCTGACTACGTCTGCCTGCCGGAGCATCTCTGCCTGCCCCTGCCGGACGAGCTCAGTTTCGTGGATGGGGCGTTCATCGCCTGCATCGCCGGCACCGCCTACTCGGCCCTGCTGAAGGTGAACCCCTCTGGCCGCATGGTCATCGGCGTCACCGGTCAAGGCCCGGTGGGCTTGGTGGTGACCATGTTCGCCAAGGCGTTGGGTTGCCAGGTGGTGGGCATCGACCTGGCCGCCGAGCGCCTGGCCCTGGCCCGCCAGGCCGGCGCTGACCACGTGGTGAACCCTCGCCAGGACGACCCGGTGCAGGCGGCCCGAGATCTGACCCACGGGCGCGGCTTGGATGCAGTGGTGGAGACGTCGGGCCACCCCACGGCGCAGGCCCAGGCGGTGCACATGGTGCGCAAACGCGGCACGGTGGTCTACGTGGGCGCTGGACACATGGAGCCGTGCATCGTCCCCTCGTGGATCCAGCCTCGCGAGGTCGCCTTGGTGGGCAGCTTCGTCATGCCCATCTACCTCTACGACGACTTGGTGCGCTTCATCCTGCGCCACAAGATCGACCTGGGCTCGTTGGTGACCCACCGCTTCGCCATCGAGGAAGCGGAAGCGGCGTTCCGCCTGGCCGACAGCGGCACCGCGGGCAAGATCCTCTTCGTCTGGGACCGCTAACCCCCTTTCCAGCGGCGCACGCAAGCCCCCTGGGGGGCGCGGGTTCTGCGGGGGCGCTTGAGCTGGGGCAGGCACAAGGGCCTGCCCCAGCTTGTGCTGCGCCCTGTTTCGTGCTACTCTTACACCCTATTGGCGGCGGGCCTGCCCGGCCTGCCCCCGGAGGGATACACCATGCTGCCCAAACAGACGCGGCGGTTGGCAGTCTTCTGTCTCCTTGTGACGGCGCTGGCGTCGGCCTGCACGCCGCCCACGCCGCTCCCTACGCCCACCCCGGCTCCCACGCCGACGCCGACCACCGCGCCGGCGGCGGTGCGCCGGGTCGCCTTCGCCCGCCAGTTGGACGAGCGGGGCTGCGTGGTTGAGTTGGGTGACCGCTATCTGCCCGGCGAGCGCATCCACCTGGTGGTGGAGCTGACCGGGCCGCCGGACACCGTGGTGGCCACCCAATGGTACGAGCCCCAGGGGCAATCGGTCATCGCTGAGATGGAGTACGAGCTTGCACCAGACTTCACCGGCTGCGTCCACTTCGACTTGCAGCCGGTGCAGCCCGACGAGATCCCCCTGGGCGCCTACCGGGTGGAGGTGCTCCTCAACGGTGAGCCGCTGCAGCGGGCGGAGTTCCACATCGAGGTGCCGCAAGAGGGTCCGGCCGGCTGGGGTGGGCGCATCCGCTACCGCTTCCCCTCGGGCCTCTTCTCGC
This sequence comes from Chloroflexota bacterium, assembly GCA_012514615.1. Next base: position 14,740 of record JAAYZY010000050.1, read on the forward strand.
TGGATCGCTTCAGCGGCTGGGCTGTGGAGGAAGGGGACGGCACCGTGCGGTTCGGGGCGGCCGATGGCTCGCTGACGTGGGAGACCTCGTTCGTGGTGGGCGACGACCGGGTGGAGCCGGTGGAGCTGGAGGAGGTGGCCG
>JAAYZY010000051.1 GCA_012514615.1 Chloroflexota bacterium
ACCGCCAGGCCATCGAAGAGTATCGGCAAGCCCTAGCCCTGCACCCCAACCTCCCCCACATCTACATCAGCTTGGGCTGGAACTACCTGGCCGTGGGCGACAAGACCCAGGCTGTTGAGCACTTCCAGAAAGCAGTGGATATCGACCCGACCAACGCCCGCAGCCGAGACCAGTTGGGCTGGGCTCACTACGTGATGGCCGACTACGAGCGGGCAGCCTTGGAGCTGGGCAAGGCCATCGAGCTCGACCCGGCCTATGCCCGAGCCTACGGGCACCTGGGGGTGGTGAAGTACGTGCAGAAGCACTACGAAGAAGCCTTCGTCTATCTGAAGCAGGCCATTGACCTGGGACTGAAGTCAGTGGAGTACTACTACGAATTGGGCTTGAGCTACGTCTACTTGGGGGACTGCGAGCAAGGTCTGCCATGGCTCGAAGAGGCGCTGCAGCTGGACCCCACCGCCGCGCCGGCCTGGCAAGGAATCGACATCTGCGAGAGCCGGGCCAAGGCCGCCGGCAAGTGAACCGAGGCAGCTCCCCAGCCACCGCGTGGGGACGCACACACCATGGAGGGACAGCCATGAGCGGACCATCCCTGAAGCCCCTGGTCCACCTCAACACCGCCACACAACAGCAACTGGAGTCTCTGCCTGGCATCGGCAAGGTACGCGCACGGGCGATCGTCCAACACCGCCAGGAACACGGGGCTTTCGCCCACATCGAGGAGCTCCAGAGCATCTCGGCCATCCCCGAGAGCGTCTACCAGGAAATCGTCAGCCTGGTGACGGTGCAGCCGCTGCTGGCCGAGACGCCGGCACCACCCTGGTCGGACGAGACGCACGGCGAAGGGGCGACGGAAGCCAGCCCGTGGCCGTCAGTGGATCGGTTGGAGCCGCAGTGGGAGGAAAGCGCGGCCACCCCCTTCGAGGAAGCCGAGCCCGAGACGGCGCCGCCTGCCGAAGAGCTCACGACCGAGGCAGCAGGGGAGCCTGCAAGGCCGGCGCAAGAGGAGTTGGCCGAGGCGGCCGTCGACGCGGTCCCTTCTCGCTTCACCGCCATGCCAGCTACCCCCCAGGAACCGCCAGCAGAATCCCCCACCGCAGAGGCGCCAGCCAGGGAGGCGACAGCGCCGTCGGCCGTTAAGGCCCCGCCGCAAGCGCCACCGGGCAAGCCCCTCCAGGCCGACAAGCCAACCCCTGCTCCGCAGCGCCGCTCCGGGCCGCGCGGCCTGTTGTGGGTAGCCCTGGGTGCGCTGCTGGGCGCTGGTCTCAGCTTGCTGATCCTCTACGTCGTCAACGGCACCCTGTCCGTCGCCCGCCACCCCGACATGGTCTACGCCAAGGTCATGGTGAATCAGCTGGAAAGCGGCGGCGCCGCCCTGCGGGAGATGATGTCCATCAACGAGCAACAGTTGCGCGGCCTGCAGAGCGATGTCACGCGGCTGCCGCAGATGCAGAACGACCTCGCCGTGCTGAGCCAGAAGACCGGTGAACTGTTGACCGAGACGGAAGCCCAACAGCAACGGGTGAGCAAGCTGCTGACCGACCATGCCGCGCTGCAGGAGGAACAGGAAGCGCTGAAACAGGAGAATGCGGCCCTGCAGAGCCAGGCCCAAGCCCTCGCCACGCAGCTCGAACGCCTGAGCCGCAGCGTAGACGACGTACAAGGTCGGATGGTGGAGGTCGAGAAGGTCAGCGAGCGCATGGTGCTGTTCCTGACAGGGCTGCAAGACTTGCTGCAGAAGACCCTCAGCCCGCTGGTTGAGGAGTGAGCCCGAGTTCCGCAAGGAGGCTTGAGCCTATGCCCACGTCTCACCGCTGCACCGCCGCCGCTTGTTC
>JAAYZY010000482.1 GCA_012514615.1 Chloroflexota bacterium
TACCTCCAACGGCACCACGAAACGCAGCTTGGCCCCCAGGCGCTTCTTATCTCGCTGCATGGCCTGCCAGACCTCCCCAGCCGGCCAAGCTTGGGGCGGGCGCGTGGGCAGGCCCAGGCCTCCCAGGACCCGCAGCAGTCGCCGCACGAACGCCTCCCCGGTCAGCCCCAGCACCAGCCCCAACTGAGCCGAGGCTGCCAACCCAGCCGCCACCGCCGCCCCGTGGGGCAGCCGATACCCGGACAGCCATTCGTAAGCGTGCCCGAAGGTGTGGCCCAGGTTCAGCAGGGCGCGGCGGCCCTCCTCGCGCGGGTCGCTGGCCACGATCGCCGCCTTCACCGACATCGCCTCCATCACCACCCAGAGCAGGTCGTCCAGGCCCGCCGCTTCCAGGTGGGCGAACAGGGGCGGCGAGCCGATCACCCCGGCCTTGAGGATCTCTGCCAATCCACCGAGCACTTCCTGCCGCGGCAGGGTGTAGAACAGGGCCGGGTCGGCCGCGACGCCGCTTGGCGGCCAGAACGTGCCCACCAGGTTCTTGCCCTGGGGCAGGTTGACGGCCGTCTTGCCGCCCACCGCCGCGTCCACGGCGGCCAGCAGCGTGCTGGGGAGCGCGGCCCAGGGCAGACCACGCATGTAGGTGGCCGCGGCGAAGCCGGCCACGTCGCTGGCGACGCCGCCGCCGAGAGCCACCACCAGGCTGCCCCGATCTAGCTGCGCTTGGGCGAAGCGACGGTAGAGGCCGCGCGCCGTGGCCAGCGTCTTGCGCTCCTCGCCCAAGGCCAGGCGAGCCACTGTCACTCGGCAGCCAGCCTCCTCCCAGGCCATCTGCACCAAGCGCGCCCAGAAGGGCGGCACACCCCCATCGGCCACCAGAAAGACCCGACGGCTAGGCGGCAGGGCCAGCCGCCCAGGCAGCCGCCCGAAGCTGTCCAGCCCCAGCCAGAAGCAGGAGGGGGTGTCTGGGCCGCTGCCCAGACGCGCCTCCAAGAGCGGCGGCGCAGCCACGATGGCCTGGGCCACCTCTTCGGGCGTGCGCCCGTCGGTAGGCACCTGCAGGGGCGCCAGGGCGTAAGCGTTGCGGCGCTCCTGCCACAGGCGCGTCAGAGCCTCCTCCAAGGGTTGACCGGCCAGCAGGGGCCGCGTCCCTCTGTCGCTGATGCGCTGGGCCAGCGTGCGCGGGTCGGCCCGCAAGCAGGCCACCAGTCCCTGCCGCCCCAACAGGGCGCGGCATTCGTCCGACATGAGCGTGCCGCCGCCGGTGGCGATCACCAGGCGTCGTTTGCGCCCCAGCTCGCGGCAGAGGTCCACTTCCAGGCGGCGAAAGTGGGCTTCGCCGGCCGCGGCGAAGACTTGGGCCACCGTGCAGCCTTCCCGAGCCTCGATGAGCGCGTCGGTATCCACGAACCGCCGCCGCAGCAGCTGAGCCAGCCTCTTGCCCACCTCGCTCTTGCCGCTACCCATCATCCCCGTAACCACCAGGTTGCGGCCGTCAGCGATCACGCGCCACCCCTTGCTGGATTTGGGCCAAGGTGTCGCCGCCGTGGCGCTCCAGGAGCGCTTGGGCCAACACCCAGCAGACCATGGCCTCGGCCACCACGCCAGCCGCCGGCACCGCGCAGACATCGGCTCGGGGATGGGGCGACGGAGCGGGCTGCCCGGTCTGCACATCGAAGCTGGGTAGTCCGTGGCCGGTGGTGGGGATCGGCTTCATGGCCGCCCGCAGCCAGAGCGGCTGGCCGTTGGTGATGCCTCCCTCCAGGCCGCCGGCGCGGTTGCTCGCTCGCATCCAGCCCCCATCCGGCGTCTGGACGAAGGCGTCGTGCACAGCAGTGCCCGGCAGCGCGGCGTTGGCGAAGGCCTCCCCGATCTCAACTCCTTTCACCGCCGGAACGCTCATCACCGCCTGAGCCAGCCGCCCGTCCAGGCGGCGGTCCCAGTGCACATGGCTGCCCAGCCCGGCCGGGACGCCCAGGACCACCACCACAAACCATCCCCCCAAGCTCTCGCCGACGGCGCGCGCCGCGTCGATGGCCTGCTGCATCTTGGCCGCCGCTTGGGGGTCGGGGCAACGCACGATGGAGCGTTCCGCCGCATCGATCAGGGCAGCCGCAGCTCGCTCTCGCACCTTCGCATGCTGTCCGCCGATGGCCTCCACGTAGCTGCCCACCCGCACTCCCACTTCAGCCAGGAGCGCCCGGGCTGCGGCCCCCACCGCCACGCGAGCAGCCGTCTCTCGGGCGCTGGCCCGCTCGGCCACCAGGCGCAGATCGTCCAGGCCATACTTGCGGCTGCCGGGCAGGTCGGCGTGGCCCGGTCGCGGCACGGTCCAGATCGGTTCCTCCCGACCCTGCCAGTGAACCCAGTCTCGATTGGCCACCTGCAGCGACAGCGGCGCGCCGATGGTGCGCCCATTGGCCACGCCGCCCAGCAGGGCAGCCACGTCGTACTCGACCTGCATGCGCCCGCCCCGGCCGTAGCCCACCTGCCGCCGGGCCAAGTCCCGATTGATCCACTCCTCCGTCAGCGGGACCCCCGCAGGCAGCCCCTCCACAATGGCGGTCAGGCACGGACCGTGCGACTCGCCGGCCGTCAGAAACTGCAGCATCGCCTCCTCCTACTCCTTTGGCTCCCACGCTTCCAGGCAAGCCTGGGCCATCACCTTCAGCGGCGGCTCGACGCCCGTCCACAGGCGAAACGCCGCGGCCCCTTGGTGCACCAGCATCCCCACCCCGTCTACCGTCTTCCCGCCAGCGTCGGTTGCCTGCCGCAGCAGGCGCGTGCGCAGGGGCCGGTAGACCAGGTCGAAGACCCACAGGCGCGCCGGCAGCCCCGCGCTATCCGGCCAGAGCGAACCCTCCACCCGTGGCCAGAGGCCCACCGGCGTAGCCTGCACCAATCCATCCACTTCGGCCGCCTCGTCGGGCAGCGCAGCCGGGTTCAGCGGACCGGCCTCCACCTGGCCCGGAGGGAACCACCGCCCCAGCGCCTGGGCTAAATGCTCGGCCTGGGCTGGCCGACGCGCCAGCACCCGCACCGCCGCGCCGCCGCTCAGCAGCGCATAGGCAGCAGCCCGGGCCGCCCCGCCAGCCCCCAACACCAGCACGCGCTGCCCCTGGATGGCGCAGCCAGCCGCCGCCAAGGCGGCCCGCACCCCCTCAATGTCGGTGTTGTGCCCTACCCAGCGGCCGCCTTCGGCCACCAGCGTGTTCACAGCGCCCACCGCCTGCGCTTCTGGGGCCAGGCGGTCCAGCAGGGACAGCACCCCCTCCTTGTGGGGAACAGTGA
>JAAYZY010000483.1 GCA_012514615.1 Chloroflexota bacterium
CCGGGAAGTGCTGGCGAAGCAGCCGGGAGCCAGCATCATCTTTGAGGTGAAGTCGTCGCAGGCGTTGGCAGAGGAGATCGAAAGGGCAGGCGGCCGACCGGTCATGTGGAAGACCGGGCACTCGCTCATCAAGGGCAAGATGAAGGAGGAGCACGCCCCGTTGGCTGGGGAGATGAGCGGGCACCTCTTCTTCGCCGATGAGTACTACGGGTTTGACGACGCGGTCTATGCTTCGTGTCGTCTGGCGCGGCTGCTCGCGCGCTCGTCGCAGAGCGTGCGGCAGATGCTCAGCGACGTGCCCAAGTACTACTCCACGCCGGAGATGCGCCTGGACTGCCCGGACGACCGCAAGTTTGAGGTGGTGGAGGCGTTGGCCGCGGCGTTTCGCCGCACCTACGACACCATCGACATCGACGGGGTGCGGGTGCTCTTCGGCGATGGCTGGGGTTTGGTCCGAGCCTCCAACACCCAACCGGTGCTGGTGGTGCGCTTCGAAGCGCGCACCCCAGAGCGGTTGGAGGCCATCAAGCACGGGGTCCTGAGCAAGCTGGCAGAGTACCCCTTCGTGAAGCTACCGGCTGACGCCTGAGTGGGCTGTGGGGGCTGGCAGGGGAGGCGGCACGTGCTCAGCGGGTCTGACATGGGCGAAAGCGGGCGAGTGCTCGGCACGCTGTTGGCCGAGATCGCCGGTTGGCGGTTCGTTGGAGCGGGCCAAGGGCCAGCATGGTGGGAGCGGCTGCTAGTGCGCGGCTTCACCGAAGACTCCCGCCGGGTGCGGCCGGGCGACCTGTTCGTGGCGGTGCCGGGCGTGTCGGTGGACGGCGTCCGCTTCGTCCCCCAGGCGCTGGAGCAGGGCGCGGTGGCGGTGATGAGCCAGCGAGAGCCGGAGGTGACGCCGACGGTGCCCTGGGTGGTGGTGCCTGACGCACGGCTGGCGCTGGCCCGCCTTGCTGCAGCGTGGCACGGCTTCCCTGGGCGAAAGATGCGCGTCATCGGCGTGACCGGTACCGACGGCAAGACCACCACAGCTACCCTCCTCCATGCCGCACTGTCGGCCACTGGCGAGAAGGTGGGGCTGGTAACCACGGTGCATGCGTTGTGTGGGCAGCAGGTGTGGGACACCGGCCTGCATACCACCACGCCGGACGCGCCGGAACTGCAGCGGCTGCTGGCCCAGATCCTGGAGCAGGGGGCCAGCACGCTGGTTCTGGAGGCGACTTCCCACGGCCTGGCGCAGCACCGGGTAGACGGCAGTGAGTTCGACGTGGCCGTGGTGACCAACATCACCACGGAGCACCTGGACTACCACGGCACCTGGGAGGCGTACCGCCAGGCCAAGGGGCTGCTTTTCCAGGCCCTGGGCGAGAGCGGAAGGAAGCCCGGTGTGGCCAAGATTGCGGTGCTCAACGCCGACGACCCGTCCTGCGCCTACCTGAGGGGCTTCCCAGCCGACCAGCACTGGACCTACGGCCTGGATCAGCCGGCCGACGTGTAGGCAGACGACGTGGCGCTGAGCGAGTCAGGCAGCCGTTTCTGGGCCCACACGCCCTGGGGCCGCCTGGAGATCGTCTCGCCGCTGCCCGGGCGCTTCAACGTCTACAATCTGCTGGCCGCGTTGACCGCGGCGCTCTCCCAGGGGGCGACGCTGGACCAGGCGCGCCGCGGGCTCGAAGCTGTGCACGTTGTGCGAGGACGAATGGATCGTATCGATCTGGGGCAGGGCTTCACTGTGCTGGTGGACTTCGCCCACACGCCCAACTCGCTGCAGCGGGCCCTGGAGACAGTACGCACCATGACCTTGGGGAAGACGGTGGTGGTCTTCGGCTGTGCTGGGCTGCGGGACCGCGGCAAGCGGCCCGCCATGGGGGAGGTGGCCGGCCGTCTGGCGGACCGAGTGGTCATCACGGCGGAGGACCCACGCACAGAGGATCTGGAGTCCATCATGGAGGCGATCGCCATGGGCTGCCGCGCAGCCGGGCGTCGCGAAGGCGAGCAGTTCTGGCGGGTAGGCGACCGGCGGCAGGCGATCCGCCACGCCCTGCGCTTGGCTGAGCCCGGCGACGTGGTGGTGATCACCGGCAAGGGACACGAGCAGTCCATCTGTTTCGGGACGACCGAGCAACCCTGGAGCGACCACGCGGAGGCGGAACAGGCGCTGCGGGAAATGCTGGGCGCGAGCGCTTGAGCAGCGACGCGTACCTGCTCCAGACAGGTGGAAAGGCGAGGTGGCCCCGACCTCGCCTTTCCCGCGGAAAGGAGGAGAGATGTAACGCTGCCTCCAGGATACTCGACGAGCCGCCTCTTGGGAATAGTACCTTTGTCCTGCCTGAGTAGCCTCGCCGCTCACGCCCTGGCCCGATCTCTGGGCTCGTCTTCCGGTAGGTAAAATGACAAAACTGTCATGCAGCCGGCTCTCTGTTTTCATCCATTTTTCAGAATGGGTTGGTATACTGGCGCTGTGACAAGTAGCTCCCGGGTACGAGCACAAGGGCAACATCTTCAGGCAACGGAGACACTCCAATGATCGAAGGGCGAACGCAAGGCGCCCCCTGGGTGGGAAACCTAACATTGAGCACATGGCAGAAGCGCTTCGTTGACACTTCGTTCTCTCGCTGCGCAATCGAGACGCGGCCGCTCTACCGCTGGAGCAAGCGAGCGCTGGACGTCACCTTGGCGGTGATCGCTCTGGTGCTGTTGTCGCCGGTACTGGGAGCCCTCGCCTTGGCCATCAAGCTGGATTCGCCTGGGCCGGTCATCTTCAGCCAGGAACGCATGGGCAAGAACGGGCGCCGGTTCACCTGCTACAAGTTCCGCTCTATGCACCACAATCATGGGCAGGAGCACCTGCACCGCCAGTATAGCTGCGCCTATGTGAACGGTCACCAGGCGGGCGACGCCGTGTTCAAGCCGGCCAACGGGGATGTGGTCACCAAGGTGGGGCGGGTCCTGCGCAAGACGAGCCTGGATGAGTTGCCGCAGTTGCTGAACATCCTCAA
>JAAYZY010000484.1 GCA_012514615.1 Chloroflexota bacterium
CGTAGACCCCTTCGGGGTAGGTGATGCTCTCATCGCTCATCCAGACAAGCGCCACCCAGACCTGAGGCTGACCCAGCAGGTTGCCCAGCTCAGGGACGTCCCCCAGATCCAGCGCCGCCTCGCTCCAGCCGAAGGAGTAGCCGCTGAAGGCCGAGCCATGGAACCACTCGCCGTCCACCGATGCCCCCCAGAAGAGACCATCGTAGCCCCACTCAGCATCGACCCACAGCGCGAAACGAAGCTCCGCCGCCTCGGCGTCTTGCAGGCTAAAGGGGCCGTAGACCATCCACGAGACGTTGTTGTTGGGGGGCTCGCTGCCGCACGGCAGGTCGCTGCCGTGGCGCCCGGCCCCCACCGCCCAGCCGCTGCTGGCGCCGTTCAGGGCTCGGCAGGTGCGCCGACCCCAGTAATACTCGCCGTTGGCCAGACCGTCGTCATCGGCCAGCAGCCAAGGCCCTGGGAAGATGCCTTCGAAGTCCTGAGTGGCGATGGTGGTCCAGCCTTCGGCGTCCACGGCGCGAAGCGGTTCGGGGAGCTCATGCGTCGGGAGCCGCCCGGGGAACGGCAACCTCATGGGCTGGCCGGGGGCCAAGCGCGGCAGCGCCTTGGGGGCAGCCTGCAACTCAAGGGGCGGATGGCTCCCCTGCACAACCACCTGCAAGGCAAACTCGGCCAGGGGCGCAGTCTCTGCCCCGGCCCACGGGCGGCGATAGACCAACCGCAGGGCGCTCTCGCCAGCGCCCGCGGCGCGGAAGCGCAGGGTCTGCTGCGCCGGCGCCCCCAAGAGGGGCGAGGCCGGCTGAATCTGGTCCAGGTCCAGGGGTTGGAGCACCCGGCCATCCCACTGCGCCACTTCCCAGCGGTACCCGGTGGAGGGGTTGCCCTGGAGGGTCACCGCCAGCGTCTCCCCGCCGGCTAACCGCACCAGGCTGCCGTTGTCGCTGAGGCCCACCACCCGTTCCGGCGCAGCAGGAGCGCGGGGTGGAGCCGCCGCCGATGCCGGTGACATCCCCACCGCCAACAGGACGATGATCAAGGCGATAGTCGCCGCACGCTCGATCAGGATCCAACGCTTCGTCTTCATCACAGGCTTCTCCTGTTCCAACACCACCGCCGCCGCCAAAGCCCTGGGCAGCTCGGCCTGAAGAGCTCGCGGGGAAGGGATGGATACCCGCCAACCGAGGGCACTTCGCACATCGTCATTATACACCGATGCCACGCCGGGTTTCAAGGGAGAAGGCCCCTGGAGGGCCCTGCTGCGCTGGGGGGCTGCCGCAGCGCGCCCCGGTCAGATGGCCAGGGGGCAGACTGCCCACCAGGCCACGTAGGAATCCCCCCACCTGTCGGGTGTCAGGGCGGCCCTTCCGCGGTATACTGGGACTGCGGAGCTGAGGCAGGCGCCGCGCCGATGGGAACCATCCGCCGAGCGCTGGCGTCTGAGAAGTGAAGAGCCGAAAGAGGCAACAATCGGCAATGAGCACAGGAGGGAGCCAAATGGGTACCAACAACCGCTGGATGCGTGCCCTGGCCTCCTTGTTGGCCGTCGCAGTACTGGTGGTGACCCTGGGCATTCCAGTGGCGGCACAGTCGCGCAGCGCAGGGTGGCAGGGCGAATACTATGGGAACCGGCACTTGGGCGGTTCGCCGTGGCTGGTGCGCAGCGATGCGCACATCAACTTCGACTGGGGCGATGGCGCACCGGGGCCGGGGCTGCCCAGTAACGACTTCTCGGTGCGCTGGACTCGGGACGTCTACTTCGAGGGCGGGGACTACCGCTTCACCACGGTAACCGATGACGGCGTGCGCCTGGTTGTGGATGGGATCCTGCTCATCGACCAGTGGCAGGAGATGCCAGCCCGCACCCACAGCGCCGACATGGCCCTGCGGACAGGCATGCACACCATCCGTATGGACTACTTTGAGGGCTACGGACGCGCAGTGGCGCATCTGTCGTGGGCCAAGTTCACAGCGCCCACCCCCACCCCGACGCCCACGCCGGGGGTGCAACCGCCGGCCTTGCCTCAGCCGCAGTCGCCTGGCCTGGTGCGCACCACCTGGTACGGCGAGTACTACAACAACATGGTCCTGTCGGGCCGCACAGCCATGACCCGCAACGACGCCGACATCAACTTCAGCTGGGGCGCTGCCTCGCCGGCCCCAGCCGTACGCGCCGATCGCTTCTCCGTGCGCTGGACCGGGCAGATCAACGTGGCGAACGGACGCTACCGCTTCAGCGTGGAGACCGACGACGGGATCAGGGTCTGGGTGGACGATGCGCTCATCATCGACGAGTGGCGCCATGGTTTCGCCCGCCACGAGCGGACGATCCCCCTGAGCCAGGGCGCACACACCGTGCGCGTGGAGTACTTCGAGGACGGGGGCAATGCGGTGGCCAAGGTGCGCATCGAAGGACCGTTCCTGGTGGCGCAGCGGGGCAACCTGATCACCTCCCTGCCGGCCAAAGCCACCTACTCGTGGATCAAGGTCTACCGGCTGGAGGCCAACGGCGCCTGGACCGACACCAATCCGCGGGGCTACGGCCCTACCAGCAGCAGCGGCTCGCTGAAGATCGACGGCCTGGTGGTGGACTACGCCCGCTACGGCGGCTACGGCCACCCCTACTGGGTCGAGCAGTACGTCAACGGGACGCTGACCCGTTCGGTGGGCAACTTCTACCGTGGCGAGCCGCAGTTCCGCATCCGGGGCGACGCTGACAACTACACGCCTTGGTGACGGAAGGGCCGGGTGGGGCAAGGCGGCAATCCAGCAGGTAACGGCAGCACAGGGCGGCGGGTCCTTCGATCCGCCGCCTTCTCGCGTTACAGGCTGGCCCTCTGCCCACGGGGTAGGGGCGCACGGCTGTGCGCCCAAGGTACCACAAGATGGGCTCCCGCTTCCGCGGGAGCGACAGACGGTCGCGGGTGGGCCAGCCGACCGCGGCGGTCAGACCTGCTGCGGCTCCACGGCGAAGCCGTCGCCCTCGAGCCGCAGGTAGCCTGCCGCGCAGTGCACGTCGTGTTCAAAGAGCAGCAGCGCGCGCCGCTGCACGGCCCAGCGGGCCAGCCGACGCTTGGTCTCGATGCTGGTCAGCGGCTCCACGTCGAAGGCAGCCACCCAGGCCAGACGCTCCATGTTCACGGCCATGGGCGCAGCATCAGAGAGGAAGACGGCCCGCTGCCCCTGCGACTCGATGACCACCGATTGGTGGCCTCGGGTGTGCCCCGGCGTCACCTGGCAGCAGACCTCCGGCGTCAGCCAGGTATCGCCCCAGAGGGGCCGCAGTTGGCCGGCAGCTTCCAGCGGCCGGAAATTCTCCCCCCGATAGGTGGCCCGGGTGCGCTCGTTGGGAAAGGCCGCGTCGGCCAGCTCCAGCCGCTGCACACAGTAGGAGGCCCGGGGAAAGGTGGGCCTCCAGCGGTCGCCTTGGCGACGGGTGTTGCCGCCGCAGTGGTCGGCGTGCAGGTGGGTGTTCACCACCAGATCCACATCCCCTGGCTCCAGCCCCAAACGGGCCAGCTCGGCCAGCAGCCCCCCACGCGGCCGTTCCAGCGCCATCCGCTCCCGCTCCAGCGGGTCCAGGTCGTCGCCGTAGCCCGTGTTGACCAGGATGCGCTGCCCCTGCGACTCCACCAACAGGCACCGCGCCGTCATAGCGATGCGGTGCAGGGCATCCGGCGGGCAGACCCGTTCCCAGAGCACCCGCGGCGCCAAACCGAAGGCGCCGCCGCCGTCCATCCAGAAGGTGCCGTCCACCAGGAACTCCACCCGCACGTGGCCGATGCGCATGTCGCTACTGCCCTTCCCGCACGAACTGCGCGCCCCGGGCCAGCGCTCGCTTGTTGGGCTCGATGAGCTTCTGCCGATGGGCGGGCATGTGCTCGTCCAGCGCTCGGCTGATGGACGCCAACTGCACCAGGGGCCGCAGGGCCAGCAGCGCCCCCAACAGCACCATGTTGGCCATGCGGGTGTTGCCCAGCTCGTTGGCAATCTCGTTGGCTGGGACATAGGCCGTCTGCAGGTCGGTGCGGGCGGTGGTCTCCCGCACCAGGGAGCGGTTGACCACCAGCACGCCGCCCGGCTTCACCAACGGCTCGTACTTGGTCATCGAGGCCGGGTTCAGGGCCACAGCCACCGTTGGGTTGCGGATGATGGGTGAGCCGATGGGGTCATCGGAAAGGATCACGATGCAGTGGGCGGTGCCCCCCCGCATTTCCGGCCCGTAGGATGGGATCCAGGTGACCTGGCGGCCTTCCGCCAAGCCGGCATAGGTGAGCAGTTGGCCCACAAAGAGCGCGCCCTGGCCGCCGAACCCCGAGATGATGATCTCCTCGTGCATCTTTGCCTTCTCCTATGCTGTCGGCGCTACTTCAGCGCGGCCACGCCTTCGGCCACCTTGTAGTCGCCCGGGGGATAGTAGGCAACCATCTGCTCCTCCACCCACTTCAGCGACTCCAGCGGGGTCATCCCCCAGTTGGTTGGGCAGTTGCTCAGCACCTCCACCAGAGAGTAGCCCAACCCCGCCATCTGGACCTTGAAAGCGGTGACGATGGCCTTCTTCAGGTTGCGGACCTCTTTGGGGTTGTAGGCCGCCCGCCGCACCACGTAGGCCGCACCGGTCAGGGAAGAGACCAGCTCGCTCACCCGCACCGGGTGGCCGGCGGTCTTCACATCGCGGCCGAACGGTGTGGAGGTGGTCACCTGCCCCGGCAGCGTGGTGGGGGCCATCTGCCCGGCGGTCATGCCGTAAATGGCGTTGTTGATGAAGATCGTGGTGATCAGCTCGCCACGGGCCGCTGCGTGAATCAGCTCGTTGGCGCCGATAGCTGCCAGGTCGCCGTCCCCCTGGTAGGTGAAGACCACCCGGTCTGGCTGCACCCGCTTCAGGCCGGTGGCCATGGCCGGGGCGCGACCATGGGCCGCCTCGGCAAAATCGGTGGTGAAGTAGTTGTAGGCCAACACCGAACAGCCCACCGGGGCCACGCCGATGGTGCGCTCATGGATGCCCAGCTCATCGATGACCTCGGCAATGAGCCGATGCACCACCCCGTGCAAGCAGCCGGGGCAGTAGTGGGTCACCACCGATTCCAGCGCCCTGGGCCGCTGGAAGACCACTTTCTCGCTCTTGGTCTCAGTTGTCATGCTCACTCCCTCGCCCCATCACGCCGTCAACCGACGGATCTCGCTGAAGACCTCGTCGGGCAGAGGCACCACGCCTCCCAGCTTACCGTAGAACTCGATGGGCATCTGCTCCAGCAGGGCCAGATGGACGTCCTCCAGCATCTGGCCAGCGCTCATCTCCACCACCAGCACCCGCTTCGCCCCGGCGCAGGCTTCCCTCAGCTCCTGGTAGGGGAACGGCGCCACCGAGATCGGTCGGAACAGCCCCACCGGCAGCCCCTCGTGACGGGCCTGGCGGATGGCGGTCTCGCAGATGCGGCCGGCGGTGCCGTAGGCCACCACCACCGTCTCTGCGCCTTCCAGCATGAAGGTGGTCCAGCGCCGCTCTGCGGCGCGGATCTGGGCGTAGACCTCCTGCAGGTGCAGGTTCAGGGCCTCCATCTCCGGCACGTTGAGGTACAGGGAGGTGATGATGTTCTTGCCGCGTCCCTGCACCCCAGTGAGGGCCCACGGGCGCGCCAGGCGCGTCGGCGCCTTCATCTCCGGCAGCGTCACCGGCTCCATGATCTGCCCGATCATCCCGTCAGCGATGATCAGCACCGGTTGGCGGTACTGGTCAGCCAGATCGAACGCCTCTGTCACCAGGTCCACCATCTCTTGGACGGTGGAGGGCGCCAGCACGATGGGCGAGTAGTCGCCGTGGCCGCCGCCCTTGGTCATCTGGAAGTAGTCGGCCTGCGCCGGCTGGATGTTGCCCAGGCCCGGCCCGCCGCGCATCACGTTGACGATCACACAGGGTACCTGTGAGGCGGCGATGTAGGAGATGCCCTCCTGCATCAGGCTGAAGCCGGGGCTAGAGGTGCTAGTCATCACCCGGGCTCCGGCGCAGGCGGCGCCGTACACCATGTTGACGGCGGCCACTTCGCTTTCGGCCTGCAAGAAGACCCGGCCAACCTCAGGCATGCGCCGCGCCATATACTCCAGCACCTCGGTCTGCGGGGTGATGGGGTAGCCGAAGTAGGCCTGACAGCCAGCGCGCACCGCCGCCTC
>JAAYZY010000485.1 GCA_012514615.1 Chloroflexota bacterium
AGGATGGGCACGCCCGGCAGCAGGTGCAGGGCCAGGGATCGGGCCAGGGAATGCCCCTGGCGGGTTCCCCCTGCTGGCTGGGCTGCCTGCTGATCCACGGTCGGCGCCTCCATCTCTCTGAGCCTGCCGCGCCTAGGGGAACAGGGCCGGCCGGCGCTGGTGCCAGTCGGTAGCCCCTTCGTAGGCGTGGCCGATGCGGAACATCAGCCCATCCTCGAACGGTCGGGTCATGATCTGCAGGCCCAGGGGCAGCCCCTCGGCGCTGAAGCCGCAGGGGATGGTCATGGCCGGCGTGCCAGCCAGGGCCGCGGCCATGGTGCAACTGGTGCGCCACACCGAGCGGTGGGCTGCTTCTTGCGAACTGGTGATGTCGGTGAGGTAGCTGATGGGCTCGGCTGGCTCGGGGGTGGTGGGGCCGATGAGGGCGTCGCAGCGGGTGAACAACGCCAACCACTCTCGGCGGTGCAGGGCACGAACGCGCTGGGCCTTGAGCAGCACCGGCGCGGGCACCAAGGCGCCAGCCTGCCAGCGTCGACGTAGGTGGGTGCCAAACTGCTGCGGAGCGGTCCGCAGACGTTCCCGAGCCACGTAGTAGCCCTCTGCGCCGGTGATGACGCTCATGGCCGGTCCGATCTGAGTGAGGAACGGCAGGGAGACTTCGTCCACCGTTGCGCCCAACTGCCGCAGCACATCGGCCGCGCCCCTCACGCCGGCGGTCACCTGGGGGTTCACCCACGACTCGTCCATCCACTCGTGGATGATGCCGATGCGCAGCCCGCGCACGCCCTGCTGCAAGCTGGCCACATAGTCCGGGACTGGCCGCTGGGCGGTGAGGGGATCTTGCGGGTCGTAGCCTGCCACAACCCCCAGCAGCACCGCCGCGTCTTCTACTGTGCGGGTCATGGGCCCGGCTGCGTCCATGGACCAAGAGATGGGGATGATGCCGTGGCGGCTCACCAGGCCCCAGGTGGGGCGCACGCCCACAATGCCGGTGAGGGCTGCCGGGAAGCGGATGGAGCCGCCGGTATCCTCGCCCAGGGAGGTGGCGCACAGCGAGGCGGCGATGGCGATGGCCGACCCGGTGCTGGACCCGGCGGCGGTGCGGGTGAGGTCCCAAGGGTTCCTGGGCTCGCCGTACTTGAAGCGGTCGCCCAGACCCGCGGCGAACTCAGTCATGTTCAGCTTGCCCAGCAGGATGGCCCCAGCGGCCTTTGCCCGGGCCACGGCGGTGGCGTCGGCCTCGGGGATGAAGTCCGCCAAGATGGTGGAGCCGGCGGTGGTGCGTAGGCCAGCGGTGTGGAACTGGTCTTTGACGCCGAAGGGCACCCCGTGGAGCGGCCCCAGAGGTGCCTGCCGCATCACGGCTTGCTCGGCTTCTCTGGCGGCTTGCAGCGCCGCCTCTGGGCAGAGGGTAATGTAGGCGCTGAGCTGCTCATCGTACCGTTCGATCCTCTCCAGGTAGGCCTGGGTCGCTTCCACCGGCGAGACCTCCCGCCGGGCGATGCGTTGGGCCAGCTCGCCGGCGGACCATTGGGTGAGGGGGAGATCAGTCACGGGGCCATACCTCCTGGGGCAAAAACGGCGAGGGGGGCGATGCTCTCCAGGTCCGGGTGGTCGATCTCGGCCATGGCGCCCAAGGTGGCGTTCAGCCGATGGGTGACGTCCACAAGGTCGTCCGGGCCCAAGGCCAGGCCGGCGACGCGGGCCAGAGCGGCTACCTCGGTGGGGGAGAGGTCGCGGGGGAACTCCAAGTGCACGTCCATGGTTGCTCCTCAACTTGAAGCGTTCGGGGGGCGACCGACCGCCCCCCGAACCAGGGTGCTCACAGCGCGTGGGTGATGGCCAGCAACGTTTCGATGACGTAGGCGCGTTCACCTTCGGAGAGGAAGGGACCGATGGGCAGGCAGAGCAGGTCATCGCAGGTGGCTTCAGACACCGGGAAGCTGCCCCGCCTGTAACCTAGATGGGCGTAGACCGGTTGGACGTGCAGCGGCGGCGCATACAGGATGGCGCTGCTGACGCCGGCGTGAGCCAGCCGACGCAGCACTTCGTCGCGCTGGGGCACGCGCACCACGTAGTTGCGGTAGGTGTGGCGACAGCCCGGTCGCTCCACCGGTGGGGTGACTGCAGTGCCGCGGAACGCCGCGGTGTAGGCGTGTGCGTCGGCGCGGCGCTTCTCGATCCAGGCCGGCACGTGGGGCAGCTTGGCCCGCAGGATCGCCGCCTGAACCTCGTCCAGCCGCTCGTTCACGCCTTCCACCAGCAGGTCCAGGCCGGGATCGCGCCAGCGCTCCACCAAGTAGGAGCGCTGGCGGCGTTGGCCGTAGCCGGCGAAAAGCTGCAGGCGTTCAGCTACAGCCGGGTCGTTGGTGCCCACGCTGCCGGCCGTACCCAGGGCCCCCAACTGCTTGCTGGGGGCGTGGCTGTAGGCTACTGCCTGGCTCCACGTACCCAGCGGCTGCCCGTTGACTGTGGCGCCCAGGGCCAGACAGGCATCTTCCACCATGAGCAGGTTGTGGCGCTGGGCGATCTCGGCCAGCGCGGGCATGTCGGCAGGGTGCCCGTAGAGGTGCACCGGCAGCAGGGCCTTGGTGCGGGGGGTAATGGCCGCTTCCACCAGGGCAGGGTCCATGTTGAAGGTGTCGGCCTCGATGTCGACCCAGACCGCCTTGGCCCCCACGTGGTGGATGGCCGAGGTGGAGGCGATGTCGGAATTGGGGACGGTGATCACCTCGTCGCCGGGGCCGATGCCCAAGGCCAGCAAGGCGATCTTCAGGGCGGCCATGCCAGAGTTGGCGCCCACCATGTGGCGCAGGCCGGCCAGACGGCCCAGCTCTTCCTCGAAGGCCGGCCCTTCCGGGCCCCAGTCTGGGCGGCCCCGCTCCAACACCCGTTGTACGGCGCCGTCGATCTCGGCCTTGAGGGTGCGGTATTCCGCTTGGTAGTCGTGCATAGGGACGTGCATGGTTGCGCTCCTGTGCTCTCTATACGACGCGGCGGCCGCTCTGGAAGGTCATCTGCACCTGGCTGAGGGCCTGCAGATCGTCCAAGGGGTTGCCCGAGACCACCACTACGTCGGCCAGTTTGCCGGCTTCCAGAGTGCCCAAGGAGCTCTCCAGGCGGTTGAGGCGCGCCGAGGTGTCGGTGGCGCTGTGGATCGCCCCGTAGGGCCCGTCCACCAGGCCTAGCTTCACCATGAACTGCATCTCCGGCGCCACCTTGCCGTGGGTCACCGCCGGGCTGCCAGCGTCCATGCCGAAGGCAATGGGCACGCCGGCCTGGGCTGCCCGCACCAAGTCGGCGAAGCGGTTGGGGTCTGCCATCGCCTGCTGGCGCTCTTTGATCTTCCACTCTGGCAGGCCGTGACGGCGGGCGATCTCTGGGTCGCTCTGCAGCACCATAGGCGAGAAGGTGGTGACGATGGGCACGCCCCGCTTCACCAACAGGCCGATGGTCTCGTCGCTCATGGCGCCGCCGTGTTCTACGCAGTCGATGCCGAACTGCAGCACGCGGCGGACAGCCGCATCCAAAGTGGCGTGGGCGGTGATGGGCAGGCCGTTGCGGTGGGCTTCGTCGATGACCGCTTCCAGCTC
>JAAYZY010000486.1 GCA_012514615.1 Chloroflexota bacterium
GGGCGTCTCTGGGGTGGGATGGGTCCCCAGAGAGATGCTGACGCGGCCCGAAAGCAGCAGAAGGACCAGCAGGGTGGAGACCGATGCGGCGAACCCACGCCGTTTCATGGTCTGTTTCCTCCCATCGTGCGCTCAAGAAAGGGACGCGAACCCTCGAAGGGCCGCAGCCAGCCAGGCCGAACTGGCCTTCCCTCCTTTGGACCTCCTGCCCAAAGAGGGAGTGCCGGGTCTTCCGTCGGCCTCTCATCACCTCCTTTCCGCTGGCGAGACAGCGATGCCGTGCTTGGCCGGGATGCTTTGGCTGTCTGGAATGGCCAAGAGCCCCGATCGGCCGGGGCAGAGTGCGATGGTATCGGCTCAGATTGGGATGCGCTGTGGTGGGGCAGAGGGGAAACGGCAGCTCACTGCCCTCATGATAGCGCCACGATCGCCCGTTGTCAACGGCCGCTCGAGGGGCCCGGAACGAGCGGGCGACGGAAGCCTTGCTGCCCCTCCGTCACCCCCGGGAGGGTGGGGGGCTCTCCACGAGACTGCGAAGATGGGTGCCCGCGCCCGCGGGCATGACGGAGGGGCTTTGCCTGCTTGGCCGCGCAGCTTGGCGACAGCAGGCGGCGTTCGCCTCGGCACGCGCCTCAGGCGTCGCCAGCGAGGATCGTGAACGTTTGGCGAATCTCCACCGCCCGGCTCAGCATGGCAGACGCCGAGCAGTACTGCTCGGCCAGTTCGATGGCCCGCTGCACCTGGTCCCGGTCCAGGTCTGTGCCCTGCAGGCGATGCTCCACGTGAATGTGCCTGTAGACCCGCGGCGGCTCAGGGGCGCGCTCGCCGTGCAGGACGATCTCGTAGGCGGTGACCGCCTGGCGCATCTTCTCCAGGATCGGCCAGCTAGTGGCCAACAGGCAGCCGCCCAGCCCGGCCAGGATCATCTCCATGGGGCGCAGGGTCGTCTTGGCTTCCCCTTTGCCCTCTGCCCAGTGGATGCCCACGACGTTGTTCTGCTCGTCCCTGGCCTGAATCGCGCCCGGCCCATCGCTGCGTACGACGATCTCGCTGTAGCCCATCACGCCCCCTCCGACGAAGTCCCGTTCTCCCACACTTGGCCCCACAGCCGGAGCCAGTTCTCGCCCAAGATCTTGCCGATCTCTTCGTCGTTGTAGCCGCGCCGCACCAGCCCGGCGGTCAGGTTGGGCCAACCGGCGATGTCTTCGAAGCCGCGCAGCCGTAGCAGGGGGCGGTTGTCCCAGCGCTGGCGGCTGAACATGCGCTCCGGCGGCATCTTGCGGGCCACCCGCTCCATCCCCGTGGCGATGCCGGCGGCCTCGTTGGCCCGAAAGTCTTGCGGGCTGCCGTGGCGGAAGTTGTCGTGCCCGATGCCCACATGGTCTGCGCCCACCAGCTCCACCACGTGATCCAGGTGGTCCAGCACGTCTTCAATGGAGTCTTCGCCTTCCTGGCGCAGGAAGAGCGGATAGGCCAAGATGCCGATGACCCCGCCGCTGGCGGCGATGGCCTTGAGCTCCTCATCCGACTTATTGCGCGGGTGAGGGTAGATGGCTTTGGCGCCGGTGTGTGTGGCCGCCACCGGGGCGCTGGAGGCCTCCACCGCGTCCAGCGTGGTGGCCGGGCCGCAGTGGGAGACATCCACCAGGATGCGCAGCTGGTTCAACCGCCTCACCACCTGCAGGCCAAAGTCGCTCAGGCCGGCGTCCACACGCTCCAGGTAGCCGTCGCCCACCAGGTTGCGCTCGTTGTAGGTGAGCTGAACGATGCGCACGCCCAGGCCGTAGAGCAAGTCCAGGCGGCTCAGGTCGCGCTCCAGGCACTCGGTGTTCTGCAGGCCGAAGACGAGGGCCACCTGACCCTGTGCTCGGGCCTGCCTGATCTGCTGAACCTGCGTAGCCAGCGTCACCTGGTCGGGGTAGCGGTGGCAGCGACCGCTCCAGGTGGCGATGGCTTGCAGGGTCACAGCCCAGCTCCAGGGCTGCGGAACCATCTCCATCATGGTCACGTGCAAGGCGTGGACGCCGCCGCGGCGCAGGTAGTCCATGATGTCGGCGAAGTCGGTGATGCCGAAGGGGTTGTTCAGGGCATCGACCACCAGCGAGTCGCGGTGCAGGCGGGCGGCGCGAGCCTGTTGTTCTGGCGTCATGGCAGGCAACACAGTCTCCTCCTCATGCGGGATGCACCACAGAGGCCCAGAGCGGTAGCGGCCAGCCGGAAGGAAGAGAGGACAGGCAATGCACAGGAATCCCTTGCCCCTCCCCTTGCTGCCCCGTCCGCGCTCAGCGCCTCTGTGGCGCTTACTGCTTCTTCAGCGGGAGCTGCCTTGCGGCAGCAGGTCGGCCACCCAACCTAGCTCCAGTTCCTCCAGGCGGCTGCGGCTGGGCAGGCCGCTGTCCGGCTCCCAGCCGGCGATGCCGTAGTAGGCCGCCAGGCCCTCTCCAAGGAGCTGAGGCTGGACGGCGGCGCCGCTCTCGCCCAAGGTGCCGCTGGTGGGCGGGTGGAACGAACGAGGCGCCAGCCAGTCATCCGCCGCGGTGAAGCCCTCGCGGGCGTTGAAGACGCGAGCCATTTGGAGGGCGCGCTCGCCGGCCTTCATCCACTCCCATACGGTGTAGTTCCAGCCGGTGGCGGCCTTGATGATCTCCACGTGTTGGGTGGGCGCCCAGGGGACGAAGATGCAGGCTACGGCGCAGTTCTGGGCCACCTGATCTAGGGTGAAATACCAGGCCATGCGCGCCTTGCGCGGGCCCAGGTCTTCCAGCGGCAGAGGCTCCACAACGCCCATCTCTTTCAGGGGCAGCAGGGCCGGGCCGTCTTTGGTGTAGCCGGTATCCTGCAGGGCGTGGCAGTGGTCGGCGCCGGTGGGGGAGACGGCGTAGCCGATGGCCAAGCCACGCTTGAGGCGCGGCTCGTGCATGGGGTATTCCTGGCCTTTCACCTGCATGGCGAACGCCTCAGCCCCCTGGCCGATGGCCTGGGCCGCGGCCTTGCTTCCCTGGGCCAACAGGTCGCCCAGCCCCTCCCGCCGGGCGATGCGTTCCACCATGGTGACCAGGGCCGCGCCGTTGCCGAAGCGCAGCTCCACGCCGTCTGTGTCGGCCAGGGTCAGCAGGCCCTGCTCGAAGCACTCCATGGCAAAGGCGACGGTCACGCCGGTGCTGATGGCGTCCAGGGTATAGGCGTTGCACAGCTCGTTGGCCTTACATACGGCCGCCAGGTCGTCCACCCCGCAGCACGAGCCCAGGGAGCCCAGGGCTTCGTACTCTGGGCCGCCGTACGCTGGGTCCACCTGGTAATCGGGTCCATCCACCTGCACTACCTTCTTACAGCGCACGGCGCAGGCGTAGCACCCTTCCATGCCCACGCCGTAGGTCTCCTTCAGGGTGGGGGCGCTGATGCGGTCCACGGCGAAGTCGCCATCCCGGAAGTTGCGGATCGGCAGGTTGCCCATCAGGTGCATGGCCGACATCATCAGGCCGGTGCCGGTCTGCCGCATGGGCACCAACTGGTCCACGTTGGCCGCCAGCCAGCGGCCCATGGTGCTCAGGGTCTTGGGGTCGGCAGAGCCGATCTTGCCGCTGCCGCGCACGGCGATGGCCTTGAGGTTCTTGGAGCCCATCACCGCGCCCATGCCGCCGCGGCCGGCGGCGTCTTTCAGGTCGTTCATCAGGCAGGCGTAGCGCACCAGATTCCCGCCGCCGATCCCGATCTGGGCCACGCGGATGCGTGGGTCCTCCAGCTCGTGGCGGATGGCTTCCTGGCAGGCCTTGGTTTCTATGCCCCACAGGTGACTGGCGTCGCGTAGTTCAACCTGGCCATCGTGTATCCACAGGTAGACCGGCCGTTGGGCGCGCCCTTGGATGATGATGCCATCAAAGCCAGCCTTCTTGAGCTCCGCACCCCAGAAGCCGCCGACTTCGCTGGCGCCAAAGCCGCCGGTAAGGGGCGACTTGGCCCCGATGGCATGGCGCCCTAGGCCCGAAAGCGGCAAGCCGCTGACCACGCCAGTGGCGAAGATCAGGCGGTTGTCTGGGCCCAGCGGGTCGCAGCCCGGCGGCACTTCCCGCAGCAGGATCTCGCCGATGAAGCCCCATCCTCCCAGGTAGCGGCGGTAGGTGAGTTCGTCGCGGGGTTCAACCGACACAACGCCGCGGGTCAGATCCACGCGCAAGAACTGGCCGGTGTATGAGCGGTTGGCGGGTGGGGCAGCGGTCATCACGGGTCTCCTCCAGAACAGGAATGCAAGTCCCGAGCATGGCGGTGGTTGCCAGGGCAGACACACCGCGCCCAGTGTACGACAATCGGGCCCGCATGTCAAGATGCGGTCTCAGAAGCCGCGACGCTGACTTTGCCAGGGCGGCGGCGTGCCGGCTTGGTATTCTTCCACGCTGGGGCCGCCCAGCCGCTCCAGACGCCAGACGCCGTAGAGGTAGCTGGCGATGAGAAGCGCCACGGTGGCCGGCCAGCCGGTGAGCAGTTGGATGACAGCCAGGAGCTGCACCGCGGCCTGCTGGAACAGGGAGAGCTGCAAGAGCAGCCGCAGGGCGAAGAAGGCCGCCCAGGCGAAGGTTACCTCGCTGTAGGCCGGGCGGACCAAGGGGTGCCAGTACCAGCCCAAGGGCCAACGGCGGGCGATGTAGCTGGTCCAGGCCACCAGCGGACGGCCCAGGGTGATGCTGAGCAGACAGAGCATCACGGTGGCCAGGCCGGTGACCATCCCGGGCAGGAAGTACCCTTCGGCGCGGCCCAGCAGCCGTACCATCCCGATGGCCAGGGCGACGCCAGCGAAGCCGCCCAGGGCGTAGAGGAGGCTTTGGCCGCGGCGCAGGCGCAGCACGGTGATGGCCAGGGCCGCCAACAGGGCGGTCCACATGGCCGCGGTGAAGCCGGCCGCCGTCTGCACCAGCACGAAGATCAGCGGCGGTACGATGGAATCGGCCAGGTTGCTGCGGCCTCCGAAGACGGCGCGCAACTCCTCGGCAAGCTCGCGCACTTTGCTGGCGATCATGAGGCCTCCTGGTGGGGGTGAAGGCTCGACGCGCCCATTATACCAGAGACGGCGGCGCCATGGAAACGTTCTGAGGTGGCAGGGGAGGCGGCCCGGCGCCGGGGCACGCCGCTGGCGGGGGGAGGCCGCGAGGGCTCCACCAAAGCCAGAGGCGCAGGGAAGCTCAGCATGCCGGCCGAAAGAGGAGGCTTCCGCTTCTTCCCCAGCGCCTGCCGGCCTTGTGCGGCGTTCCCTGCGCCTCTGGGGGGATATCCCCCATGGCGTTGTCTATTCCGGCTTAGCGGCCTTCTTGAGGATCTCCTCGGCTACCTTCTCGGGTACCTGCGCATAGTGGCTGAAGGACATGCTGAAGTTGCCGCGCCCCTGGGTCAGGGAGCGCAGGATGGTGGCGTAGCCGAACATGTTGGCCAGGGTCACCTCGGCCTGCACCGCCTGCAGCATGGCGTTGCGGGAGTCGATCCCGCCGACGCGTCCCCCGCGAGACATGAGGTCGCCCAACACGTCGCCCAGGAAGTCGCCGGGGATCTGCACATCCACCCGCATCATGGGTTCCAAAAGCACCGGCGCGCCCTTGCGCACGCCTTCCCGCAGGGCCATCGCTGCTGCGGTGTGGAACGCCTGCTCCGACGAGTCCACTTCGTGGTACTTCCCGTCCACCAGGATCACCTTGACATCCACCACCGGGTGGCCGGAGATGACGCCGCGAGCCACGGCCTCGCGCAGGCCGGCCTCGATGGCCGGCACGAACTGGCGGGGGATGTTCTGCCCGCGCAGCTTCTCTTCGAAGACCACGCCGGAGCCCTCGCCCAGCGGCTCCATCTCGAAGTTCACCTGGGCGAACTGGCCGCGGCCGCCGGTCTGCTTGGCCAAGCGACCCTCCACCGTCACCGGCCGGGTGATGGTCTCACAGTAGGCCACGCGCGGCGCGCCCACCTGCGACTGCACGCTGAACTCGCGGCGCAGGCGGTCTACGGTCACGTCCAAGTGCAGCTCGCCCATGCCGGCCAGGATCGTCTCGCCGGTCTGCTCATCCTGCCGCAAGTGCAGGGTGGGGTCCTCTTCGGCCAGCTTGTGCAGCGCCTCCATCATGCGGTCCTGGTCGCCCCGGGAGAGCGGCTTGACCGAAAGGAAGATCACCGGCGTGGGGAACTGGATCTCCTCCAACCGCACGGGAGACCCCTCTGCGCAGAGAGAGTGGCCGGTGCTCACTTCTTTGGCCCCCAGCACCGCGCCGATGTCGCCAGCCGACACCTCGTCCACCTCCTCGCGGCGGTCGGCGTACATACGCACCAAACGGCCCACCCGCTCCCGTTTGCCGGTGTTGGTGTTAAGGATCGTCTCGCCGCGCCGCAGCACGCCGGAGTAGACCCGCACGTAGACCAGGCGGCCGATGTAGGGGTCGGTGTTCACCTTGAAGGCCAAGGCCACCAACGGCAGGCTGGCGTCAGTGGGGCAGAGCACCTCTTCGCCGGTGATGAGGCTCGAGCCCCGCATGGGCGGCACTTCCGACGGGCTGGGCAGGTAGTCTACTACGGCGTCCAGCAGCAGGTGGATGCCCTTGTTGCGCAGGGCTGAGCCGCACAGCACCGGCACCAGCTTGCCGGCCAAGGTCGCCTTGCGCAGAGCCGCCTTGAGGAAGTCGGCGGAGAGCGTCTCGCCTTCCAGGTAGCGCTCGGCCACCTCGTCGTCCACGTCGGCCAGGCGCTCGATCATCTGCTCACGGCGCTGGGCCGCTTCTTGGGCCAGGTCGCTGGGGATGGCCGTGATGCGGCGATCAGCTACCGGGTCTTCGCCGTAGAGGATGGCCTGCTCGCTCACCAGGTCTACCACCCCTAGGAAGTCGCGCTCAGCGCCCACCGGGATCTGGATGGCCACCGGCAGGGGGTTCAGGCGCTCTTCCATCATGCGGATGACGCGCCAGAAATCCACGCCGGTGCGATCCATCTTGTTCACGAAGCCGATGCGCGGCACGCCGTAGCGGTCGGCCTGGTGCCAGACCGTCTCCGATTGCGGCTCCACGCCGGCCACGCCGTCGAAGACTACCACGCCGCCGTCCAGCACACGCAGGGAGCGCTGTACCTCGGCGGTGAAATCAATGTGGCCGGGCGTGTCGATGACGTTGATCTGGTAGTCTTGCCAGAAGCTGGTGACCGCGGCCGACTGAATGGTGATGCCCCGCTCCCGCTCTTGGGGCATGAAGTCGGTGACGGTGGTGCCTTCGTCCACGCGCCCGATGCGATGTGTGCGCCCCGTCTGAAACAGAATCTGTTCGGTGACGGTGGTCTTGCCAGCGTCGATGTGGGCAATGACCCCGATATTCCTCATACGTTGCAGCTTGACCATGGAACCCTCCCGCCGACTCCCTCGAGCCTTTTCTGCGCCGGTGTTCAGAGACAAAAAGAAACGGTGCATCAGGCGCTGCCTGGACTGCTGAGGGGCGCTGCCCCTGACCCGCTCCGATGCGACCGTCGTATGCGTTTTCGCCCGTTGGCGCACAGCAAGAGCGGCCTCAACGAGGCCGCTCCGTGTGACTGCCTGTACGCTCAGTATAGCACAGGGGCGAGGCGATGGCAAATCGCCCCCCCGGCTGTGGCGGCTGGGGCGCGCCCCCTTAGCGGAGCGTCTCCCGCACCGCGCCCCAGAAGACGGCCCAGTCGCCCACGTGGGTGGCGGGCATGGTGCGCATGCCGAAGTTGACGCCGCGGGAAGGGGCCCGCACCTCCTGTTCCGGCTCGCCATGGAGGTTGTAGATGGTGGCCAACAGCGTCCCTTGGTCGTACCACTCCATGAAGTTGATGTGCGGCTCGGGCACCCACAGGCCGCTGGCGTCGCACAGGACCGTCTCCTGGTAGCCGCGCCACCATTCCTGGCAGTATTGGGCCTGGCCTTCGAGCATGCCGAAATGCATCATCACGTTGCGCAAGCCCCTGGCCACCAGCTTGCCGTTCTCACGGTACTTCTGGGGCAGGGTGGCGCACCAGCCGCCGCACTCACAGACGATGGACTGGGCGCCCTTCTCTTCCATCAGCGCGTCCACACCCGTGGGTGGGCCGGGCCTCAGGCTATCCAGCAGGAGCGGCCAGTCGGGGCCCATGGCTTTGGCCAGCTCCAGGGAGGCGTCGCGAGCGAAGATGGGCAGCCCCACCCACGAGTGGTGGCCGCCAGAGTGGATGGCGATGTTCAGGTCGGCCACCGCCTTCAGGGCGCTGGCGTGCTGGTGCTGGGCCCGGTGGGTCAGCCTGCCGGTGGGGCTGCCGGGGTAGCCGGAGCCGAAGTCGTAGGCGAAGATGTCGTTGGGGTTGTGGCGGGAAGGGATCTCGAAGGCTGGCACGTTGAGCACTGGCACCCCCACGAAGGCGCCGCTCAGCTTCTTCGGGTCTAGCGACCAGAGGATCTCGAAGATGGCTAGCGGCCCCTCGTGTTCGTCGCCGTGCCAGCAGCCGTCCACCCACAGCACCGGGCCGTCCTTGGCCCCGTTGATGACGATGACCGGGATCTGATAGGGTTCGCCGCCGGGGTGCTTGGCAACGAACATGTGCCCCTTGGCTACCGTGCCAGGGGCTGCGCTGGCTGTACCAACCGTGAGCGTGGCCATGGTTTGCCTCCTTGGCTTCACTTCCTGCTTCGCCGCCGGGCGGTACGCTAGCGCCCTGGCGACGGCCGGGTAACGAACGCCTCCAGAAGGTCTACACACTGTTCCAGGTCTCGCTGCGCGCACATCTCGAAAGGGCTGTGGGTGTAGCGGGTGGCAAAGGCGATGAGCGCTGTGGGGACGCCCAGCATGATGAGCGCGTGGCCGTCGCTGGAGTAGCGTGGGAAGACGGCATCTTGCAGGGGGATGCCCACCTTGGCCGCCAGGTCCTTGAGCTGGCCGCTGAGCTCGCGGTCGTAGTGCACCCGGCCGTCGTGGTGCACCAAGATCGGCCCGCCGCCCAGGCGGGCGGTCAGCTCGCGGTGGTCGACGCCGGGTACGTCGCCGGCCAGGCCCACGTCGAGGGAAACGGCCAGGTCGAAGCGGCCGTCCCGCTCCAGGGAGTGTGCCCCCACCAGACCCATCTCCTCCTGCACTGTGGAGCCCAGGTACAAGTCGTAGCAAAGGCGGGCCGGGTCGATGCGCTCCAGCAGAGCGGTCATGATGGCCAGGGCGGCGCG
Source organism: Chloroflexota bacterium (assembly GCA_012514615.1). Next base: position 9,164 of record JAAYZY010000486.1, read on the forward strand.
GTCATCCATGGCCTTGCCGACGATGTAGCGGCCCACTTGCCGGGTGGGTGGGTTCCAGACCACCGTGTCGCCCACGCACACCCCCTGCTCGGCCACTTCGGGCGCGCTGGCAGCCCCGATGTCCACGAAGACGTCGCTCCAGGTCATCTCCGGCTTGTTGCGCAGTTCCGCCGGGGCGATGTGGCCGGAGATGGCGGCGTAGACGCCATGCACCAGGCCCTGGCGAGTCTGGATGACGCAGGGGTGGCCGATGAGGTACATGTCCCGCCCCGGCCGCAGTTGGCCGATCTGGCGGTGCGAGACCCAGACCATCCCCTCGTCGGAGACCCCGCTGACCATGACGCCGATCTCGTCGGCGTGGCCCTCGATGAGCAGTTTGGGGCCCTGGCCGCCCACGTGGGCCATGAGGTTGCCCACGCCGGTCTTCCAGACCGTCTGGCAGTGTGGGGCCCAGCGCGCTTCGAGCCACTTCTGCACCGGGCCTTCGTTGCCCACCATCCCCGGCAGTTCTGTCAACGCTTTCACCAGTTCAAACATGCGGTCCTCCATCGATTGAGTTGTGAATGGGTGGCTGCGCCCAGAGGCAGCCAGGTGGTGCGGCAGAGGCGCAGGCCGGGCAAGTAGGATGGCCTGCCCGTTCTCTTCGCCTCTACAGCCCCTTCTGCGGCCTTCTCCTACTCGATCACAAAGAGCGTCTCGGCGCTGGCAGGGTCGGTGAGCAGCCGGGCCCCGCTCTCGGTAACCAGCACCAGGTCTTCGATGTGCACCATGGCCCAGGGCGGCTGATGCACGATGGCCTCCACGCAGAGCACCATGCCTGGTTGCAGGGTGTAGGTCTCCACCTCCCGCAGCCAAGGGCGCTCATGGATGTAGAGCCCCAACCCGTGGACGATCTGCCCCCAAGGCGCGGCGAAGCCGGCCTCCTCAAATAGGCGGGCCATGGCCCCATAGAGCTGGCCGCCGGGCACGCCTGGGCGCAACACCTGGTGGATGATGCGCCGCTGCATCTCCAGCGTGCGGGCGTAGGTTTGTTGCTGGGCTGGGGTGGGCTGGCCCACCACGGCCATGCGGGCCACGTCCGAAAGGTAGCCTTCGAAGTAGCCACCGCCATCCACCCGCACCAGGTCGCCCGGGCGCAGGTCGGTGGGCGCCTCGGCAAAGTCCAGGCGCTGGCCGTCGCGGGCCACATCCAGCTCCAGAAAGGCCAGGCCATCGGCGCCCTGACGCAGCAGGCCCTCGGCGATGGTCGCCGCCAGTTCCGAGGCAGCGCTGCCTGGCCGGGCCCTGGCGAAGGCTCGGCCGATGGCTGCGTCGGTGGCCCGAGCCGCGGCCGCCAAGCAGTCGATCTCCGCCGGCGTCTTGATCATGCGGGCCTCTTCCAGGAGGCTGGTACAATCGACGAAGCGGGCCTCTGGCAGCGCCTGCTGCAGGGACAGGAAGTGCGCCGCCGGCAGGCTGTGGGTCTCCAGGCCCAGGCGGCCCCGAGCTAGTCCCTTCTCCCGCAGCGTCTCGGCCAGCAGGGCGATGGGGGCCTGGTGTACGTGGGGCACGCCCCGTGGGTCGGTGGGGGCGTCGGCGCGCACGTAGAATTCGTAGCCGCGCCGGTCGGCGATCAACGTCTCTTCGCCCAGACGGTACTGGGGCAGGATGAAGACCGGCTCGCCCTCCGCCGGCCAGAGGGCGACATGGAGGCGGTTGGGCATGGTGCGCAGACCTGGGTCGTACAGGCCGCCGCAGTAGGTAACGTTCTCGCGGCTGGTGGCCAGCACGGCGTCCAAGCCGCTCGCCTGCACCAGACACTGCAGGCGTTCCACATCGGTGAATCGGGATCGGTTCATGAGGTTTCCTTTCCTTCGTTGCGTGGCGGCGGCCGCGCTAGCCCAGGCTGAGGATCTGCACCAGCA
>JAAYZY010000487.1 GCA_012514615.1 Chloroflexota bacterium
AGCTCCAAAGAGGCCATGGAGAAGGCCCGGGACTGCCTAGCCTGCGGGGAGTGCGTGGAGCGCTGCCCCTACAAGCTCAGCATTCCGGAAGTGATTCGCGGCAACCTGGCCCTGTACGAGCAGCGCTTGGCCGAGCACAGCGCGGCGCAGTAGCCGAAGGCCGGGTGCGGGAAGGGGCGGTCCATGAGCGGCGAAACGAGAGGCGTGGGCCCGTCGCCCACGCCAGCAATGCGGGATCGGTTGCGAGGCTGCGCGGTGGGCGCTGCCGTGGGCGACGCCTTGGGCATGCCCCTGGAGTTTGGCCTTCCCCTGCCCGAAGGCAAGCTGCAGTGGGAGATGCGTTCCGGCCGGCTGCCGGCTGGCGCCTTCACCGACGATACCGAGATGGCCCTGGCCCTGGCCGACAGCCTGCTGGCACACCGACCCTTGGATCCAGCCGATCTCGGCCGCCGCTTCGTGGCCTGGATGCAGGCGGGGCCGTCCGATGTGGGCATCCACACGATGGAGGTGCTGCACCGCAGCGCCGCCGCCCAGGGCTGGCGGGAGGCTGTGGAGGCGGTCTACGCGCAGCGGCCCGACGCGGCAGGCAACGGCTCGGTGATGCGTTGCTGGCCGGTGGCCTTGGCCCACTGGGGGGATCGCGCCCAACTGCTGGCCGACAGCCGTCTGCAGAGCCAGGTGACGCACCTGCATGATGAGTGTGTGGCCGGCAGCGCCTTTGTCTGCGCGGCCATCGCTGAGCTGGTTCAAGGGGCGGCCCCGGCCGACGCCGTGGGCCGGGCCCTGGAGCAGGCGCAGGCGCCGGCCGCGCTGGCGGAGGCTATCGAGGCTGCGCCTAGGCGCCAGCGCCGAGAGCTGACCAGCAGCGGCTGGGTGCGCAGCACCCTGCAAGCCGCGGTCTGGGGCTTCCTGCGCTTCCCCACCTTCGGCGAGGCGGTGGCGCAGGTGGTGAGCTTGGGAGGCGACGCCGACACGGCAGGGACGGTGGTGGGGGCGCTGGCTGGGGCCGCCTACGGCCTGGCCGGCATCCCCCTGCGGTGGCAAGAGGCGTTGCGGGGTGAGTGGCCCCTGCGCAGCGGGACGATCTGGCGCGCAGGCGATCTGATCGCCCTGGCAGACCGGCTGGCCGGCTGCGACCCCTGTGCGTAGCCGCCGGGCCGTTGGCCTGCTGGCCCCGGGGTGGCTGTAGGGCGCGGGCACGGCCTCCTTCTGGTTGCGCCCGGCAGCGACCTGAGCTACAGTGTCTTCGTCCCGAACCGATGGACCTGGTGGCCCGGGAGGCGAGCGTGGGGGCGCCTGAGGGACGGCGACCGCCTTGGGCGGCCACGGTGGCCAAGTATCGGCAGCCAAACGACGGCAAGGCGGCGCGGCAGTTGGTGGACACCTTGGTGCCTTACCTGGCGGTGTGGGTGGCCGCCTACCTGGTGCTGCAGGCCGGCCAATCGCCTTGGCTGCTGCTGCCGCTCTGGTTGGTGGGCGGCGGCCTTCTGGTGCGCATCTTCATCTTCTTCCACGACTGCACCCATCAGCTGTTCTTTCGTTCGCGGCGCGACAACCGTGTCTTGGGGTACATCGCCGGCATCCTCACCTTCACCCCCTTCGATGCTTGGCAGCATGCCCATGCCGTGCAACACGCCACTGCCGGCAACCTGGATCGGCGTGGCACTGGCGATGTCTGGACCCTCACCAAGGCCGAGTACCTGGCGGCGTCGCCCTTACGGCGCCTCTGGTACCGCTTCTTCCGCTTCCCGCTGGCCACCTTCGGCTTGGGACCCTTCGACGCCCGCATTTCGGCGGGCTCGGCCGCTCACACTGTGGGGTAGCCTGGGCTGCGCTCGGCTGGCCCTATGGGATGAAGAACAGGCGCAGTTGGCGAGCTTCCGCGCCCTGTAGGACGCGGCGTAGCGGGCTCAGCGCCTCCGCCGGAAGACTAGGGCAGAAGGTCTGTACACGTCATTTGACATTGTGCACGGCTTTCGGGTGTACTGGCACCGCGTCGGACGGCGCGATGTTGCCAAGAGGCGCTCTCTGGCATCGGGTTCAGTTCAGGGAAAGGAGACGAAGACAATGGCGAAGTGGGAATGCATGGCCTGTGGGTATATCTACGACCCGGCCGTGGGCGATCCTGAGCACGGGGTCGCGCCGGGCACAGCCTGGGAGGATGTGCCTGAGGATTGGACCTGCCCCGAATGTGGGGTGGGCAAGGACATGTTCGAAGAGTTGGCTGCCTAAGCGACGGAGCGCTGACCCCGCTGAAGGGCCTGCGCGCAGCACTTAGAGACGATCTCCCTGCGGAGAGGGCGCTGTTTGGCGTGCCTCTCCGCAGGGCGCGTCTAGCGCTGCTGGCCTAGGCGCGATGGAGCGCCCTACGCCCTGGCGGCCAGGGCGCGGAGCCAGGCCTGCGCGTCGGTCAGCCGCTGCAGGGTGCGGGCGCGGCCCAGCACGGCCAGGCTGCCCAACAGCGGCGGCGAGACTCTCTTCCCTGTCACCGCCAGGCGGATCGCTCCGAAGAACGCCCCGACCTTCAAGCCCGACTCTTCGGCGGCCTGGCGTAGCTGCGCCTCGATGGCCGCTTCGTCCTCGAACGATTCGTACTGCCCCAGGATCTTGGCCGCGGCTTCCAGCGCTTGGAGGGCCCGGGCTGGGGGCGTCTTCGCGTCCAGCAGGGCCGGGTCGTAGGTCAGCGGCCCTTCGGCGAAGAGAAAGTCCACCAGATCGTAGGCCTCGGTCAACGTCTTGATCCGCTCTTGGACCAAGGGGGCCAAGCCCCACACCTCCTGTCGGGCGCGCGTCTCCTGGGGGGAGAGGCCCAGCCGCGGGGCCAAGAACGGCACCAGGCGCTCGCACAGGTCCTCTGGCGCCAGTTGGCGGATGTAGGCGCCGTTCATCCAATCCAGCTTGCTGTAGGTAAACGCCGATGGGGCCGGGCGCACCCGTTCCAGGGAGAAGCGTTCGATCAGCTCGGCCCGAGTCATCAGCTCGGTGTGGTCGTCGTAGGACCAGCCCAGAAGGGCCAGGAAGTTGAACATGGCCTCCGGCAGGTAGCCGCCCTCGATGAACTCGTGGACCATGACCGGGTAGTTCTGGCCGCCCGGGCCCACCGTCTTGCGCTTGCTCATCTTGCCATGGCCGCTGGGGTCCAGAATGACCGGCAGGTGTGCAAACACCGGCGGCTGCCAGCCGAACGCCTGGTAGAGCACCATGTGCAGCGGCACCGAGGCCAGCCACTCGTCGGCCCGCAGGATGTGGGTGACTTCCATGAGGTGGTCATCCACCACGTTGGCCAGGTG
>JAAYZY010000488.1 GCA_012514615.1 Chloroflexota bacterium
CCGAGCTCATGCCCATGGTGACGCCCCTGCCGGTGGGAGAGGGCTTCTCTGGCCAGGCGGTGGCCACCGGCCAGCCGGTGGTGTCGGAAGACATCGCCGCCGATCCCCGCCTCACCCGCTCGGCAGTGGGGGAACAGGGGTACCATGCCCTGGTATCCGTGCCGCTGGTCTCCAGCGACCGGGTGCTGGGCGCACTGTTCCTGCTGTCCCGGGAGCAGCGCCTGTTCTCCCGCCAGGACCTCCAACTGCTCGACTCCATCGGCCACCAGATCGGCGTGGCTGTAGAGAATGTGGAGCTGTACCGCCAGACCGAGAACGGCCGACGGGAGTTGGAAGCGCTCTACCAGGCCGACGAAGATCTCTACCGTTCGCTGGACCTGGATGAGGTGCTGCAGGCCTTGGTGGATGTGGCGGTTCACATCCTGAAGGCCGACAAGAGCTCCCTGGTGGTCTGGGACGAGAAACGGGAGCGACTGTGGGTGCGGGCCACCAGCGGTTTCCGCCCCGAGACGATCCCGCTGATGAGCGTTGCGCCTGGCGAAGGGGTGATGGGCCAGGTGGCCCTGACCGGCGAGGCGGCCATTGTGGAAGACGCTACCTATGACCCTCGGGTGGTGCGCCGCGTGACGGAGGCCGAGGGCATCCGCTCGTTCATGAACCTGCCCATCAAAGTGGGCGGGCAGGTGTTCGGCGTCTTCAACGTCAACTTCGCCCACCCCCGTGGCTTCGGGGCCGACGAGCAGCGCCTGTTCAACGCCCTGGCCCAGCGGGCGGCGCTGGTCATCCGCAACGCCCAACTCTACGAGCAAGCCCAACGGGTGGCCACGGTGGAAGAACGGCAGCGGCTGGCCCGGGAGCTGCACGACGCCGTGACCCAGACGCTCTTCTCGGCCAGCCTCATTGCCGAGGTGCTGCCGCGCCTGTGGGAGCGCAACGCGGATGTGGGGCGTCAGCGGCTGGAGGAGCTGCGTCAGCTCACCCGCGGCGCCCTGGCGGAGATGCGCACCTTGCTGTTGGAGCTGCGGCCTTCTGCCTTGATGGAGGCGACCCTGGACGACCTGCTGCGGCAGTTGGCCGAGGCCACCCATGGGCGCGGCCGAGTGCCAGTGGAGGTGACTGTAGAAGGCGAGCCGCAGGACCTCCCCCCCGACGTCAAGGTGGCTCTCTACCGCATCGCCCAGGAAGCGCTCAACAACGTGGTGAAGCACGCGGCCGCCAGCCGGGCTCAGGTCTCCCTGCAGTGCGATTTCGGGCAGGTAGCCCTGGCGGTCCGCGACGACGGCGGCGGCTTCGATCCCCATAACCCCCCCCCGGACAGCCTGGGCCTGAGCATCATGCGGGAGCGCGCCGCGGCCATCTCCGCCGACCTGCGCATCGAGAGCGAGGTGGGCCAGGGTACCTTGGTCTCGGTCTGCTGGCAAGACCCCCATCTGGCTCTGGAGTGCACCGAGTGAGCAGCCGAACCCGGCCACTTGACCAGGGCCAACCCTACCCATCCGGCCAACCCCAAGTCCCCCCACTAGTCGGGTGACGGGGCTCAGATCCTGCGGTATACTGTAGGTGACTGCTGTGCAATGGGGCATGTTCCCCTACGGTCGGATGGAAGGGGAGAGCAAGATGTTCTACAGTGAGTTCCGGGAATCGCTTTCGGCGCAGGCCCGCCGGATGGACCTTCTTCGAGACGTGGCCCTGAGCGCCAGAAGGATGCC
>JAAYZY010000489.1 GCA_012514615.1 Chloroflexota bacterium
CCGCCAGCATCGCCGCCATGATCCTCACCACCGAAGCCCTCATCACCGAAATCCCCCACAAGGAACCGCCAGCCGCCGCTCCGCAAATGCCAGAGTACTAGACGGCACAGCGCAGCAAGGTCACGACGACCCTCTGGCCGGGGTGGCGACAGCCACCTCGGCCAGAGGCCTCAGCATCGACATGCAAGGTGGAGGATCAGCGAAGATGCCGCTATACGAATACCAGTGCCAGGTCTGCGGCAAGAGGTTCGAGGTTCGGCAGCCCGTAGGGGAAGACAGCGCGACCTGCCCAGCCGGACACGGACAGGTGCGGCGGGTCTTCTCTACGCCCCTCATCGTCTTCAAGGGCAGCGGCTTCTATGTCACCGACCAGGGCAAGGGCGGCAAGGACCAGGGGAAAGGGGAGACGGCCGCCGACTGAGCCCTCTCGTTCCACATGGGTACCCACCCCGGGAACCATTGCTGCGGGGGCAGGCTTCCGCGGGCATGGCGGAGGAGGCCGCCCGCTACGGTGCCCCCGGCCCCCGCCGCAGCCAGCGGGCCATGTGGCGGCCGTGCCAAGCGCCCCCCAATGCCCCCACAACGCCCCCCGCCAGCGCCACCACGAACCCTGGGAATGTCTCCTCCAGCGATCTGGGCGGCTCCGGTGCGTACAGAACCAGCAACCCCCCAGCAGACACCAGCACGCCGGTTGCCAATCCAATGGCCGCTCCTGCCAGGGGGCCGATCCGGGTTCCCTTGCGCCCATGGGCCATCGCCCGGCGCAGGATGAGGGCATCCGCAGCCCCAGCCAGCACCGCCGGCAGCAAGGCCATAGGGAAGACGATGAACAACGTGGACGCGAAGTACATCGCGACCTGTAGGAGAAGGCTTTCGCCCGTCGGGAACGAGGCGCCAGTGGCCAGGCCCTCCAGCCGGATCACCGACCAGAGCACCGGCCAGACGAGAGGCGCGGCAATGCCGTCGGCCACCACGCCCATGAGCATCCCTTCTCGCAGGGTCGCCCACAAGCCCGCGTTTCGGTCGGACTCCGATTCCGGCATGGCTACTGCTCCTCGTAGGGCCCTACCAGGTCGGCCAGCACCACCACCCGGTGGGTGTTGTTGTTCCTCGGCCAGCAGGTGATCATGGTCAGGGTGGGGAAGACGGTGGGGTCCATGAAGCGGCCGTTGCGGCGGCGCTCCTCGTCGCTCACCCCAGCCTCCCTGAAGCGGCGCCACTCCCGGATGCGGTAGACGAACGCCCGCCCGTCCTCAGCGTAGAGGACCACCTCATCCCCCACCCCGAGGCGCGCCCCTTCCTCCCCAATGGTGGAGACCTCCCTGAACACCTCGCCTTCGATGTTGTGGTGGCCCGAAAGCACCACATTGCCGCCCTGGCCGGGGTTGGCGCTGCCCTGGTGGTGCCCCACGGCGTAGGAGGCCGTCTCCCACACCGTCAGCGTACCGCTGCTGGCCAGCTGAACCCGCCAGCCCACCGGCGCCACCGGCGCATCCAGCCCGATGCTGGCCACCACCATGCGCACCGGCCGGGCGAAAGGCGGCGGCGTGGCTGTGGGCAGCGCGGCGGTAGGCGTGGGCGGGACCGGGGTGGCGGTGTCCGTGGGCGGCGCCAGCGTGAGCGTGGAGACTGCTCCGAACACTTGGAGTGTGGGCGTGGCAGCAAGCCTCGAGGGCGCAGCGGTGGGCGGGTTGGGTGTGGCCGTCCACGTAGGGGCCGGGCTGCGGGTAGGTGCAGGCGAGGCGACCACCGCCGGCGTCTGCCGCAGAAGTGCCGCCTGCTGACGCATCTGGTGGCGTCGCCACTGGTCGTAGCCCACCATCCCCAAGGCGGCCAACAGCGTCAGCAGGCCGAAGGCGATGAGCGCGTTGGCCAGCCACCGCACTCCCCGAGAGGCCCGTCTGCTGCCCACGTCTGCCTGCCCTACAGGTCCAGGGCGCGCCCCCGCTGGAAGGCGCGTTGGTTGAGCTCCAGGTGGCGGGCTGGCACCCAACGGGCGATCACCTCGGCCCAGGTCTCCATCGGCGCCTCCAGCCAGCGGGAAAGCGCCCCCAGCATCACCAGGTTGTGGGCGCGGGCGTTGCCCAGCTCCCGGGCGATGGCCATGGTGGGTACTGAACACACCTGGGCCTGCACCTCATCCAGCACCCGCTGCAGGCGCCCATCTTCCGGGTAGGTGTCGTTGCCCACCGAGACAGCCACCGGCGGGATGGCGTGTTCGGCCACCAGCGCCAAGCCGCCCGGCCGCAGGAACTCCGCGTAGCGCAGGGCTTCCAGCTTCTCGAAGGCCAACAGTACATCCTCCTCGCCCGCGCCGATGATAGGCGAGAAGACTTGCCGCCCCCAGCGGATGTGGCTGGTCACGCTGCCGCCCCGCTGCGCCATGCCGTGCACTTCGGACTTCTTCACCTCATACCCACTGGCCAACCCCAAGTCGGCCAGGATGTTGCTGGCCAGGATGGTCCCCTGGCCCCCCACACCTACCAGCAAGAAGTTGGGTTCGTTCACAGTCTGCGCTTTCTCCCTGGTCATGTGCATCGGCCCTACCCCTCGGCCGCCTGCTTGGCCTGCATCCGCTCCCGGGTCAGGATCGCCTCTTTGGGACAGAGCTGCGCGCAGACCTCGCAGCCCACGCACAGCAGCGGGTCAATCCACGACTTGCCGTCGGCCTGCTTGACGATGGCTGGGCAGCCGATGCGCATGCAGGTACCGCACGCCACGCACGCTTCTTGGTCCACCTCCAGCGGCATCCACCCCTGACGGCTCTCCGGCAACAGGGCGCAGGCCCCTGTGGCGATGATCACCGACGGCCCGTCGTAAGCCAGGCAGGCCTTGAAGGCGTCCCGCACCTGCCGCACGTTGAAGGCGTCCACAGCGTGCACCTCTTCCACGCCCAGGGCCCGCACCAGCGGCTCGAAGGGGATCTCCTTGGTGGGCTGCCCCATGAGGGTCAGGCCAGTGCCGGGGTTCTGTTGGTGGCCAGTCATGGCGGTGATGCGGTTGTCCAGGATCGTCGTCACCACGCGGCTCTGGTTGTAGACCGCGTTGGCCAGGGCCGGCAGCCCGGTGTGGAAGAACGTCGAATCGCCCAAGGTGGCGATGTGCCGCTCGCCGTCGCCGGCCTTGTCGGCCCCGTGGGCCACGCCAATGCTCGCCCCCATGCAGCCGCAGGTATAGGAAACCGGCGTGAGGGGCGGCATCACCCCCAGGGTGTAGCAGCCGATGTCGCCGTTGATCGGCACACGGAACCGCTGGGCCGCGTAGTAGACGCTGCGGTGCGGGCACCCCGGGCAGAGCACCGGCGGGCGGATGGGCACGTTGCCTTTGTCGGGCTGGGCCAGCGGCACGTGCGCCGAAGCCGGCAGCAGCCCAGCGGCGATGGACGCCTCCCGCACTGTGCGAGGATCCAGCTCCCCCAACAGCGGGAAGATGCTCTTGCCCTCGCAGGCGATTCCCAGGAGCTTGATCTCCTCCTCCAAGAAGGGGTCTAGCTCTTCGATGACGATGAGCCGCTCCACGCCGGCGGCAAACTCCCGCACCATCTGAGGCGGGATGGGGTAGCTCATCCTCAGGTGCAACGTCGAGGCCTTCGGGAAGACCTCCCGAGCGTACTGGTAGGCCACGCCGCAGGTCACGATGCCCAGGCTGCGGTCTCGCCACTCCACACGGTTGGCGGGGAAGCCCCCGGCGAACTCGGCGAGCCGCTGCACCCGCTCTTCGATGGCCGGGTGGCGGCCACGGGCGTTGGCCGGCAGCATGGTGTACTTGGCGATCTCCCGGGGGAACTTCTCCGCCCGCGGCGGGCGCTCCTGCCGCTCGCCCACCTGCACCGGCGTGCTGGAGTGGGCGATCCTCGTAGTGATGCGCAGCATCACCGGCGTGTCGAACGCCTCGCTCAGCTCGAACGCCGCGACCGCCAACTCCTTGGCCTCCTGGCTATCGCTGGGCTCCAGGCAGGGTACCCGGGCGAACTTGGCGAAACGGCGGTTATCCTGCTCGTTCTGCGAAGAGTGCATGGCCGGGTCGTCAGCCGAAACCAGCACCAAGCCAGCCTCGGCTCCGGTCATGGAAGCATAGAAGAAGCTGTCGGCGGCGACGTTCAAGCCCACATGCTTCATGGTGCAGAGGGCCCGTCGGCCGGCGTAGGCCGCACCCACGGCCACATCCAACGCCACCTTCTCGTTGGTGTACCACTCACAGTAGACCCCTGGCAGCGTCGCCAGGTGCTCCAGAATCTCGGTGCTGGGGGTGCCTGGGTAGGCGGCGGCCAGGTGTACCCCGGCTTCCCAGGCCCCTTGGGCGATGGCTTCGTTCCCCGATAGCAGCTTACGCACCGTAGGGTCTCCTCCTCTTTGAAGTGCGGGGCGCGCCGGGCAGCGGCCCGCTTGCCTCGGCGATTATACCACAGTGCGGGGGCCGGGGGAAGCGCGGGAGGGGCAGGGCGGGCGTTTGACAGTCGCCCCCAATGCCGGTATACTGGGGGTGAGATCATCAAGGAGACTGAGGAGCGTGGCTTGACCTTGGCGCAGACCCTAGCAGCGGGCGAGCATGGCTTGTTGCTTCGCCCCTACGACGCACGGACA
>JAAYZY010000490.1 GCA_012514615.1 Chloroflexota bacterium
ACCTGCTCATCCACCGTGAGCGGGAAGATCATGGCGAAGGAGCGGCTTCGCGTCCACACGTAGTCGGGGATGATCACCCCGTTGGGCAGCTCCACCTCCTGCAGCCAGACCTCCAGCCACGGCGCACGGTCCAACACCTGCTGCGAGGCCCGCACCGCCCAGAGCGGCCTGCCTTCGTCCCTTCGTTCTGTCTGTCCGTCTCTCTCTTGTTGTCCCATACGGTCCCTTGTGGTCTCCCGTCAAACCTGGTATACTGGACGGCAGACGGCCGCGCCCTGCGTTGGGGAGCCGCCCCCGCGGCGGCCTGCCAGGAGGAGCCCCGAGCCATGAGAAACCTTCCCAGCAGAGCCCTTGTGTTTCTGGCCTTGGCCGCCCTGTGCACCGTGCTGCCCCTGGCTGCATCGGCCGCGGGCAGCGCCCTTTTCGGCCCCAACCTGCAGATCCAAGCCATCACCCAGCCGGCCACCGCTGCCCTTGGCGACGAGGTCGCCGTGCGGCTGACCGTCTTCTCCGAGACAGCTTGGTCTCAGAACCGCGCCCTCATCGGCTTCGCCATCCCTACCGGCTGGGAGGTACTGAGCTGCACCTCCGTCGGGGCCAATGCCTACAGTTTCAGCCGCAACGCCGCCCTGGTCCCGCTCTTCCAGGCCACCTATCCCCACGCCGGGTACGAGTGGTGGGTCGGCAGCGCCAGCCAGACGGCCCTGGCGGCCGGCGTGAGCACAGCGACCGTGCGGCTGCGGGCGGCAGGCCAGGTGGGGCTATACAGCCTGGACTACTGGGTTGGCCACGAGCAGTACAACCGCTACCCCAGCTCGTGGGCCCTGGAGAACCCCATCACCATCACCGCGCCTCTGGGCGTGGCCCTGCACAGCCCGGAGCCGGAGCGCGCTGCCCTGCCCGGTCAGGTGGTCACCCACACCCTGCAACTGCACAATCTCAGCGCCACAGCCAGCGAGGACGTCGCCGTGGTCGGGCTCAGCTCGGCCGACTGGCCCTTCGCGCTCTCGGCCGCCGCCGTGGAGTTCCTGCTGCCGCTAGGCTCAGCCCCGCTGGTCATCACCCAGACGGTGCCCCTCAGCGCCCTGCCCGGCCAGGTGGAGACGCTCACGGTGACCGCCGCATCCACTCTCCACGCCGAAACGGCGGCCACGGCCAGGCTGCGCACGGGGGTGCTGGCTTCCCCCTGGGTCCAGAGCTTCTTCGGGGACGCCGCATCGCCGGGCGGCCTGGCCCGCTTGGTGGCCCCGCACGACAGCCTGCACCCGGTGGGCCTGGGCGCTCCGTACCGCGTGGTTGGTCTCACCGCCGCCCCCAACCCAGGCGACCGGCTGGTCTTCGCCTGGGAAGGCGAGCGGGCCGCCAGCGCCGAGGGCGCCACCCTGGCCGACGAGCCGGCGTTTGGGGTGCAGGTCGGCTACACCATCCTTCTCCCCAACGGCGCGCCGGTGGCCACCCCGGCCTGGCTCACCGCGCCGGGCATCCCCCGAGCCTACAACCGCGAGCCGTCCGTGGCGGTGGAGCCGACCCTGGGCAATACAGTCGTCGCCTGGCGCAGCTCCGAGGCCGCCGACTCGGCAGCGGTCAACGAAGTGTACTACACCGTGCGCAGCCGTCAAGGCAGCCTGCTCAGGCCGCCTGCCTGCGTTTCCGGGTCGGCCGACGACTTCGCCCCGGTGGTGGAGGCGTTCTCCGACGGGCGCTTCCTGCTGGCATGGCAGCGCTGGGACCTCCCCACCCCCAGCGCTCCCCTGCCTTGCGCCAACATCTTCTACCAGGTGCTGGATGCCCGCGGCCAGCCCCTCGGCGCCCCGGTGAACCTCACCGGCAACACCCAGGCTGCGTACGCGCCGGAGGAGCCTCGAGCGGTGCGTTTGCCGGGCGGGCGGATGGCCATCAACTACACCTACCGCCTGGCCTCGCCCAGCGGCGGCTGGGCGCATCAGTACCTGGCCGTGGTCGATTCCGGCGGAGAGATCCTGCACGGCCCGGTCAACCTGACGCCCGGTCGCTCGGCGGACCAGTTCGGCAGCACCGGCGTGGCGGTGGGGGGCAACCTGCTGCTGGCCTGGCTGCAGCAACAGCCCAGCCAGTTCGCCCAAGGGGTGCCCGACAACCAGATCCTGTACAGCGTGGTAGACGGCGCGACCTACCAGGCCAGCGTCCCTGCCCTCCTAGGCAACGCCTTCAGCGGGCTGGCCGAGAATCTGTCGCTGACGCGAGATGGGCAGGCTCACGCCGTGCTTACCTGGCAGGGCGTGCTGGGCGTTGGTAACCGGGACGCCATCTACTACGCCCTCTTGGACAGTCACGGCCTGCTGCAGTCGGGCCCGCTGCCCTTGCAGACGATGCCCGGTCAGCTGCTGCTGGACCGGCGCGGCCGCTCCAGCAGCCCGCTTTGGGAGGAAGCGGCCCCCTCTCCCACCCCCACCGGCACCGCGAGCCCTACCTCCACGCCCACTGCCACCGCCACAGAGGCGCCCACCCTCACCGCCACGCCCACCAGCACCAGCAGCCCCACGGCCCCCACAGCGCGCTGCTGGTTGCCCCTGCTGCTCAGGGGCAGATGATTGACAGAGACACCCTTCCGTGCTATACTGTAGGCAGACGAAGACAGGGGGCCTCTCGTCCAACCGCGAGAGGTTCCTTTCTGTTGGCGCCAATCCAGATGGCGCGCTGAACCTGAGGATAGGGCGTTGCCAGGGGCAGCAGCATGGACATCTGCGCGCACAGGAAAGACCGCACACTGCCGGGTGGGCCGGGTCCGCAGCCAGACGCTTGGTCTGGGTAGGCTGCCCTGCGCTTCTTTCAGCAACGCAAACGGCTAGCTCTCCAGGCCTTCTCTCCGCGAGCTAGCTTTTTTTGTTGACCGGTATCCTGCAGCGACAAGACGACAGCACCCTGGCCGCTCTCAAGCACTTGGAGGACATGTGATGGCTGACAAAGTGACCCCTCGCAGCGAGGACTTCTCCGCCTGGTACAACGAGATTGTGCAGCGGGCCGAACTGGCGGACTACTCGCCGGTGCGCGGCTGTATGGTCATCCGCCCCTACGGCTACGCCCTGTGGGAGAACATCAAAGAGGGGCTGGACCGCCGCTTCCGCGAGACCGGCCACGTCAACGCCTACTTCCCGCTGTTCATCCCCTACAGCTTCATCCAGAAGGAAGCCGAGCACGTGGAGGGGTTCTCGCCCCAGCTCGCTGTGGTCACCCACGGCGGGGGGCAGCCGCTGGAGGAGGCCCTGGTGGTGCGGCCCACCTCCGAGACGGTCATCGGCCACATGTACGCCAAGTGGGTACGTTCGTACCGCGACTTGCCCCTGCTCATCAACCAGTGGGCCAACGTGGTGCGCTGGGAGATGCGCACGCGCCTGTTCCTGCGCACCATGGAGTTCCTCTGGCAGGAAGGCCACACCGCCCACGCCACCCGCGAAGAGGCAGAGGCCGAGACGCGGCAGATGCTGGACGTCTACACCAACTTCGCTGAGAACGATGCGGCCATCCCCGTCTTCCGCGGCCGCAAGTCCGAAAGCGAGCGTTTCGCTGGCGCGGTGAACAGCTACACCATCGAGGCGATGATGGGCGACGGCCGGGCGCTGCAGTCTGGCACTTCCCACTTCCTGGGCCAGAACTTCGCCCGCGCCTTCGACATCCAATACCTGGACCAGAACAACGAAACCCAGCACTGCTGGACCACCAGTTGGGGCGTCAGCACCCGCATGGTGGGTGCGGTCGTCATGGTGCACGGCGACGACCAGGGCCTGGTGCTGCCGCCCAAGTTGGCCCCCCACCAGGTGGTCATCGTGCCCATCTATCGCAAGGAAGAGGAGCGCGCTGCGGTGCTGGAGGCCGCCCAGCAGGTGCGGAACAGCCTCCAGGGGCGTGCGCGGGTCCTGCTGGACGACCGGCCGGAGCTGACCCCGGGCTGGAAGTTCAACGACTGGGAGATGCGAGGCGTGCCGCTGCGCATCGAGATCGGCCCCCGCGATGTCGCGTCGGGCCAGGTGGTGTTGGCCCGCAGGGACATCCCCGGCAAGCCGGGCAAGGCGTTCGCCCCCATGGCCGGCCTGGAGACCCATGTGCCGGAGCTGCTCGCCACCATCCAGCGGGAGATGCTGGAGCGCGCTCGAGCCTTCCGCGACGCCCACACCTGGGAGCCACGCACCTTCGACGAGTTCGCCGACGTGGTGACCAAGGGCTTCGCCCGCGCTCCCTGGTGCGGCGACGCCGACTGCGAGGCAACCATCGCCGAGAAGACCAAGGCGTCCAACCGCTGCATCCCCTTCGAGCAGCCCGACTCGCCGGGCCTGTGCATTCACTGCGGCAAGCCAGCCCGAGAGGTGGCCCTGTTCGCCCGCTCGTACTAGCGGGTAGGCCCAAGCGGGGGGAGATCGACATGAGCAAGCTCCAGGTGTTGGTGTTGGCCACGTTGGCGGTGTTGGCTTTCAGCGTGCTGGGGGCTGCGCTTTGGCTGCACTCGCAGCCGGCCCCGCCGGCCGCGCCCACCGTCACGCCTTGGTCGCCGCCCACCTTCCCTCCCACGTGGACGCCGGTGCCGGCGGCGGAGAAGACCGCGGCCATCCAGCAGCAGGCGGCCAGCGCCACCGTCACCGCCATCGCCCAACAGGGGGCCAGCGCCCGTTCCCGCACCGAGGCGGCGTTGCTGCAGTTCCCCCCCGGGGAGATCGGCTTGCGCGGCGATGCCGGCCAAGTGGGGCTCACCGCCCTGCGGGCCGGCTGGGTGCGCTACGGCGCCCTGTGGCTGCGGGTGC
>JAAYZY010000491.1 GCA_012514615.1 Chloroflexota bacterium
CGCTCGGGTGGTGCGGGGGTGGGGCGGCATGCCGGTGATGACCCAGGGCAAGGTGATCGCTCTCTTCTCTGGGGGCATCGACTCGGCGGTGGCCGCCTGGCTGATGATGAAGCGAGGCTGCGGCGTGATTCCCTTGCACTTCTACCAGAACGAGGTGGAAGCCCAGAAGGTGCAGGGCTTGGTGGAAGTGCTGCAGGAGTACAGCGCTGGGTTCCTGCTTCGGCCAGTGATTGTGGACCACGGCGAAGTGATGGGGGGGCTGGTGGAGCGGCTGCGGGGGCTGGGGCACGAGCGCTGGACTTGCTTGCTGTGCAAGTGGGCCATGCTGCGCAAGGCGGCTGCTGTGGCCGACGAGTTTGGGGCTCTGGCTCTGGTGACCGGCGACTCGCTGGGGCAGGTGGCCAGCCAAACCATTCAGAACCTGGCCGCGGTGTCGGAGGGGCTGCCCAAGCTGGTCTTCCGCCCCCTCATCGGCTGGGATAAGACAGAGGTGATGGATCTGGCCCAGCAGATCGGCACCTACCAGGTCTCGACCAGCGCGGCGGAGGGCTGTGAGTTCCTGCCGCGCCATCCGCTGACCCGTGCTACGCCCGAAGGGTTTCGCCAGGTGCTGCAAGACCTCCAGGCGACCGACCGCCTGGGCTAGAGCGCGGGGTGAGAGGGTCCTGCGCCCACCGCTGGCGCACAGACAGGAGGAAATCGTGGAACAGACAACCGAACGTCGTTGGGGATGGCTGGCCGTTGCAGCCGGCGTGCTCATTGTGGTGGGAATCTGCGTGTGCGTGGGGGGCGGGCTCATGGCCTTCTTGTGGCTGCGGCCGGCAAGCTCACAGCTGATCGAAGAGCCGGCGCTGGAGTGGGCACCGCCAACGGTTGCCGTGGCGCCCAACTGGAGATCAGCGACGCCTACGCCGGTTCTGGTGTCGCCTACCTTGCCCCCGGTGGAGCTGCCGGCGCCCCCGACGGCCCCGCCGATGCCTCCAACGGCGGCGCCCACGGCCACCGAGGTCCCCGGTGTGGGGCCGGCGCCCATGGCGACCGTGGCCGCGCCTACGCCAGCGCCGCTGGGATCCCTGGTGGTGGATGACTTCTCCCTGGCTGGATGGCCCACTCTGGTGGACGAGGCGGTCAACTCACCGGAAGGGCGGGAGGTGCGCATCACGGTGCATCAGGAGAAGCTCAACACCGAGCTGCAGGCGGCCCTGGCTCGGTCCCAGCAGGGGGCGCTGCAGGGGATCAGGGACGTGCGGGTGGAGTTTGCCCCCGGTGAGCTGCGGGTCACCGTGCGGGCATCGCTGCAAGGCGGCATCGAAGCGCCGATCACCATCACGGCGCAGGTGGGGGTCAGGGAGTGCCGTCTGGTGTGGCAGGTGACCTCGGTGCGTCTGGGAGGCTTCCCGGCGCCAGGAGCCGTGCGCAACCAGGTGGAGCAGATGCTGCGCGACAACCTCCAACCTTGGTTGGACTTCCTGCCGGTCTGCCTGGAGGAGGTGGTGGTGGGACCGGGCTACGCCTTCGTGCGCGGCCGCACCTAGGTCGGTTTCGAGGGGGCAGTATCCCGGCCTGCGCCAGCACGTCTGGAACAGTGACATGCAGCGAGGAGAGAGACGTGCAAGCTCTTGTCTACGACGGTCAGATGCTGCGCTTGGCAACCGACGTCCGCAAGCCCGTGCCTGGGGCGGGCGAGGCGTTGCTGCAGGTGCATATGGCCGGCGTCTGCAACACCGACTTGGAGATCCTGGGGGGCTACGCCGACTACGTAGGGGTGCTGGGCCACGA
>JAAYZY010000492.1 GCA_012514615.1 Chloroflexota bacterium
CATGAACATGTCTGGTCTGGGCATGTCGTTGGCCGTGACCCGGGAGAAGGAGCGGGGCACCCTGGAGGCGTTGTTGAGCACGCCGCTGCGTCGGACTGAGCTGCTGGTGGGCAAGCTGTTGCCGCACCTGCTGGTGGGCCTGGTCAGCCTGGTGCTGGCAGCCATGGTGGCTGTCTTCTGGTTCCGCGTGCCGTTTCGGGGCAGCTTCGGCCTGTTCCTGCTCTTGGGGGCCGACCTTCTGCTGGCCAGCCTGGCCCTGAGCCTGTTCATCTCCAACTTCATCGGCAGCCAGGGAGCGGCCATCATCGCCAACTTCCTGCTCTTCTTCATCCCCAGCTTCTTCCTCACCGGCTTGCTGGACCGCATCAACACCCACGACCTAGGCGCGTTGCTGCGCTCGGTTTGGCTGCCGGGGACGCACTTCGTCACCATCAGCCGCGGCCTGTTCCTCAAGGGGGTGGGGCTGGCGGCCCTGGCCCAGCCGGCGCTGATCCTGCTGGGCATGGGGTTGACGGCGCTGGTGTTGGGGATGCTCTCGTTTCGCGGCCGGCTGAGCTGAGGGCGTGGGGATCATGTGGGAGCGCATCCGCACTCTGGCCGCCAAAGAGCTGCTGCATTGGCGGCGGGACAGGCTGATGACCTCGTTCATCTTCCTGGGGCCGCTGTTGATCCTCCTGCTGGTGGCCGAAGCCACTGCCTCGGAGACCGAGCACCTGCCGCTGGCGGTGTTGGACCGTGACCGCAGCGCCCTGAGCCGGGAGATTGTGGCCAGCCTGCACAACACGCGCATCTTGGAACCCGCGGTGATGGTGGAGCGGGAGGCCGACCTGGCGGTTCTCCTGGACCGCGGGGAAACGGTGGCAGCCGTGGTGATCCCGGCCGGTTTCGAGCGGGACCTGCTGGCCGGCGGGCGGACCCTACCTCTGCAGTTCTTGGTGGATGGCAGCAATGCCCTGGTGGCCTTCCGCGTGCAGGCAACCTTGAGTGGGGTCGTGGCTCAGGCGCAGGCGAGGGTGTGGGAGCGCTACAGCCCGGCGTCGCTGGCCCAGGCGCCCTCGGTGGAAGTGCGCCAGGTGGCCCGCTGGAACGAGAGTCTGGATGTGGGCTACCGCGCCATCCCTGCCATGTGGGCCCTCATGATCTACGTGGTGGTCATGCTGGTGTCGTCGCTGGGGATCACCCGAGAGCGGGAACTGGGGACGCTGGAGCAGTTGATGATCCTGCCTCTGCGGCGCGGAGAGCTCTACCTGGGGAAGGCGATCCCGGCCGTGGTCATCGCCATGGTGGATTTCGCCGCCTCCCTGGCGTTGGTACTCTTCTACTACGGGATCCCTCTGCGAGGCTCGCTGGGTCTGCTGGCGGTGACCACGCTTCTGTTTGTCGTCGCCCAGATCGGGATGGGCATGAGTATCTCAGCGGTCAGCCAGAACCAGCAGCAGTCCCTCATCTTCGTCTTCCTCATCGCCGTCACCGACATCTCGTTCAGCGGCTATCTCGTGGCGGTGGAGAACATGCCCCCAGTGATGCGTTTCATCGCGCAGTTCGTGCCCCTGCAGTACTACGTCTCGCTGTCGCGGGAGATCCTCATCAAGGGCGCCGGGTGGTTGACGCTGTGGCCCAGCGTGCTGGCCTTGGCCGGCTTGGGCCTGGCCATCCTGGCGCTGACCATCGTTGCCCTGCGCCAGCGACTGGACTGAACAGCGCCTGCGCCTGAGGACGATTTGCCCACAGCTTGCACCCTGTGTTATACTCCTACGTTGGGCCAAGAGCCCACACCATTCTACACGCCCTTTGTGAGGTGGGTCGTGCCGCTGCGCTTGTGAGAGGATGGGCCCCAGGGCTCCTGGGGCTTTCGCTTACTAAGGACAGCGGTTCCTGCTGGGTACAGAGGGCGGAAGTCCAAACGACCTGAGGAGGGAACAGAAAGTGGCAGTTGTCTCAATGAAATCGCTGCTGGAAGCCGGTGTGCACTTTGGGCATCGCACGCCGCGGTGGAACCCGAAGATGAAGTCGTTCATCTTCACCGAGCGAAACGGCATCCACATCATCGACCTGCAGCAGACCATCGCTCGCCTGGAAGACGCCTTCAACTTCGTGCGCGATATGGTGAGCCGGGGCGGGGTGGTGCTCTTTGTGGGCACCAAGAAGCAGGCGGCAGACACGGTGCGCGGCGCGGCCGAGTCCTGCGCCATGCCCTACGTCAACCAGCGTTGGCTGGGCGGCACGCTGACCAACTTCCGCACCATCCACCAGCGGACGCAGTACCTGAGTATGCTGGAAGAGCAGAGGGCCAAAGGGCAGTTGGATCGCCTGACCAAGAAGGAAGCCCAGGAGATCGAAAGCCTCATCCAGAGGCTCAACGTGCGCTTGGGCGGCCTGAAGCAAATGGAGCGGCTCCCCGATGCGCTCTTCGTCATCGACGTGACCCGGGAGACGCTGGCGGTGAAAGAAGCGCATCGCCTGGGCATTCCCATCATCGCCATGGTGGATACCAACGGCGATCCCGATCTCATCGATTACTGCATCCCCTCCAACGACGACGCCATCCGCGCCATCAAGCTGATGACCGGGCGCATCGCCGACGCGGCCAGCGAGGGCCTGCAGTTGCGGGCGACCCTGCGGGCGGAGAGCGGCGAAGAGGAAGACGAGGAACTGGCGCTGGCTGAGGAGATGCTGGACCAGGTGGATCTGCCAGAGGTGACGGAAGAGGATCTGTTAGGGCCCTCGACGCTGGAGAAGATCCGCGCCGCCCAGCAAGACGTGGGCTATGAGATCGAAGAGCTGGGGGACGAAGACCTGGCTGAAGCGCCTGCAGCCGAGGACGCGGGGGAAGAGATCACCGACAGCCCAGAGGCTGCCGAATAGGGTGAGGGCCCGGCCCCGCCGCGATGGGGCCGGCGTCTGACATCGATGGAACTGGCAACCTGTTGGACGAGCAACACGCATCGTTGTTGAGGAGGACTCCGTTGGCAAAGATCACTGCAGAGATGGTCAAGTCGTTGCGGGAGATAACCGGCGCTGGCGTGCTGGATTGCCGCAATGCCCTGGCCAGGACAGATGGCGATACTGAGAAGGCTGCGGCCCTGCTCAAGGAGCAGGGGCTGCTGGCAGCGCAGAAGCG
>JAAYZY010000493.1 GCA_012514615.1 Chloroflexota bacterium
AGACGTCTTCGACGGTGTGGAAGCCATCGGAGGCCCGCACCTTCACCAGGCATTGCGCGCCGCCAGGCAACTCCGCCGTATCCACAGTGAACGAGTCGCCGCTGAGGTCGGCGCTCAGGGGGCTCCAGGTCGCTCCGTTGTCGTTGCTGTAGAGCAGGGTGAAGGAGAGCGGGTCTTCATCTTGGTCGTTGCTTGTCCACCGGACCTTCCGCACGTCGCCCCAGTTCTCGCCGCCGTTGGGGCTGAGGAGCTGAACCGTGGGCGTGTGTGCGCTGGCGGCGCGTTGGGCCAGGGTTTGCGCCCCCTTGCGGAGCAGCACCCGCTCTGCCCCTTGTGGCCAGGGTAGGACGTGGACGAACGGCATGACGCTGATGCCGTCGGGGGAGTCGGAGGCAAAGATCAGGTCGAAGCAGTTGCTCTGCAAGGTAGCGTCGCCCTGGCCTAAGAAGACCAGGCAGTAGGCATCGCCCTCCGGCGGGGGGACAACCTGGCTGCGGGTCACCCTGTGCAACGGTGAGAGCTCGCCGGCGGTGAGCTGGCCGGTCTCGGTGATGAAGCCCGAGGCGATGACGTAGGCTGCAGGCGTCGCGTGCCTTTCGACGACCGGGGGCGCTTCTTCGGCCGCGCCTGCCGCTGTCGGCGCGCTGGAATAGCCCCAGGCTTGGTACTTGGTCCAATAGGTGTTGATGTCGGCCCAGGCTTCCCGCTCCAGCAGGCCGGCGCACTGCACCTCCAACAGCGCGTCGGACTTGACGACGCGGTTGAGCACGTCGTAGCCGCGGCCGCCCAAGGTGTCGCAGTCATGGCTGAAGCTGTGGTTGTGCTCCAGCTCGTGGGCCATGGTGCGGCGGTAGCGGGAAGTGCTGGCGCTGCCATCGGTATCGTTGCCGTAGGCAGCGTGTTGGGTCTCTACCAGGTTGCGGCCGACGTAGGCCAGGCCGTTGCCGCCGAAGACGCCGCCGGGCAGCCAGCCGTACAGATGGTCGGGCTGGGGGTCTAGGTCGGCCCAGAGCCGGGCGATGTGGGCCAGCAGGCGGCTGTCGTTGGAGCCTACGTTCACGTCGTCAGTCCAATCCACCGTCGGGATGCCTGGGCGGTAGTAGTCTATGTAGTCGGGGCGCAGGGGCCAGGTGGCTCTGAGGAAGGCGTCGGCGGTGTGCATGCGGCTGGTGGGGCTCTGCGGGCCGGTGTAGCCGCTGGGCTCGTAGTGGATGGGCACATAGGCGATGGAGAGGCGCTTGGGCAACTGGCGGAACTGCACCGTGCGGATCAGGCCGCGGTTGTTGTCGTAGTTGGTCTCGGCCACCCGACGGTCGTAGTTCACGTGGGGGCGTAGGGCGATGGCGCCGGTCAGCAGCCAGTTGGGCAGTTCGAAGTTGAGGCTGTTGCTCTCCACTCGCCAGTCCGGCGAGTCGCCGACGGCGTTGAGGGCGGGGGCGCAGATGATCTGGCGGGGGTTGTAGGGGAAGAGGGTGGCCAGGAGCGGCCCCGAGCCGCTGTCGCGGTAGACCTGCAGGTAGGCCGTTACGTTGCGCACGCAGGGGGAACCTGGCGGGATGCCCGGGTCGATGTAGACCCGCACGGCGGTGGGCTTGTACCAGATGGGGTCGAAGAAGAAAGTGTAACCTTCGATGGCCTGATTCACCTCCACGTAGAGCACCCGCAGGTCTGAGAGCGTGCTGGTGGGCGTCCGGGTGGGGGTGCGGGTGACCGTGGGGGTGCGCGTGGGCGTGCGGGTGATTG
>JAAYZY010000494.1 GCA_012514615.1 Chloroflexota bacterium
CGACTCCAGCTTGGCCCGCACCACTTCCGCCTCCAGGTGTCCCTGGCTCCGATAGACCACGGCCAACTTCGGTTCTTCGCTCATGGGATCTCCTCCTGCCCGCCTGAGATGCTCACCCATGTCGCCGGCGGCATCGCGGTCCTGCTCCTGTGCCCCAGAACGGTCGCTCAGTCCAGGCGCAGCACGGCGTCGGCTGGCATGCCCGGCTTCAGCACGCCATGGGGGTTCGGCAGCCGTATGCGCACCGCGAAGACGGTGCGCACCCGCTCTTCAACGGTCTGGACGTTGCGCGGGGTGAACTCTGCCTGGGGCGAGATGTACACCACCTGGCCCACGAAACGCTGGGCGGGGAAGGCATCGATGGTCACCTCCGCTTCCTGCCCCACCTGCACGCGGCCGATGCGCGCTTCGGGCACATAGATCACCAGCTCCACCGTCTCCAGGTTGGCCAACCGCGCCACAGTGCTGCCCGGCAGAGCCACCTCCCCCTCATGCACCCCCAACATGGAGACCACCCCATCCATGGGCGCGCGCAAGGTCTGCTTGGCCATCTGCGCTTGGATGAGGGCCACCGTAGCCTCCGCCTGCTCCACCTGAGCCGCGGCCATCTCCACCTCTTCAGGTCGGGGCCCGGCTTTGGCCAGGTCTACCCCGGTCTGGGCCAGGCGCACGGCAGCTCGGGCAACCTGCGCTTGTGCTTCCGCCGAAGTCACCGACGCCTGCAGCACCACGGGCGTCTCACGCATCTCCAGCAGCAGGCTCAAGGTCGACCGCAGGGCAGCAACCTGCTGCCGGGCCGCCTCGGCCTCGGCTTGGGCCGCCTCTACTCTCTTAGACTCAATCTCGTGGCGAGCCTTACCCTCCAAGGAGCCGTCACCTTCGTATCGGTCTCGCACGATCTCTGCCGCTTTGACCTGGGCTTGGGCCGCCTCCCAGCGCTCCTGGGCCAGGCGCACCTGGGTCCTGGTCTCATCGATGCGGGCCTCCAGCTCCTGTGGGTTGTCGCGCACCGCGGTGGCCCCCCACCAGGCCGAGAGGGCGGCCTCCTCTTGCGCCTTCGCTTGGGCGTGCACCGCCTCGGCCCGCCGCACCAACGAATCACGCGGGCCGGCCGACACCTCCTCCAGGTGCGCCTCGGCCGCTTGCTGCGCCGCCAGGGCTTGCCCCAACTGCGCCAGCAGCACCGCGGCGTCCAGCTCCACCAGGGCGTCGCCAGCCTGCACCGACTGCCCTTCGGCTGCCAGCACCCGCAGCACGCGGCCGCCTAGCTCCGGGCTGACCACACTCTCATCGGCTTCCACGCTGCCGGAGGCGCGGATGGCGGCGTCGTCCTCAGCCGTCTGCGCCTCAAGGTTCAGCCTCTGGGCCACCGCCTGGACCTCCTGCGGCCGGTAGGTGGCCCAGGCCCAGGCTGCACCGCCCAAGGCCAGCAGCACCACCAGCAGCCCCAAGACCCGCATCGGCGTTCCGTTCATGGCTGCACCTCCAGCGGCGCCCCGTCGGTATGCAGGCGGGCGTCGGCCGGCATACCTGGCTTCAGTGCATGATCCGGATTGGGGAGATCCACCTTCACGGCGAAGACCATGTACACCCGCTCGGCTTCGGTCTGCACGTTCTTGGGTGTGAACTCCGCCTCGCTGGCGATGTGGGTCACGCGCCCCTGGAACACCCGACCGGGGAACGAGTCCACGGTCACGGAGGCGGCCTGCCCCAACCGCACCTTGCCGATCTCCGTGGCCGCCACATAGACCGTCAGGTAGACGGTGTCTAGATGGGCCAGGCGGAAGAGCCGGGCCCCAGCCGCCACCGTCTCGCCTGTGCGCACCGGCCGCTCCAGCACCAGGCCATCCACCGGCGCCGTCACCAGCGACTTCTGGCGCTGCGCCTCCAAGACGCGCAAGGCGGCTCTCGCTTCGGCCACCTGCGCCTCGGCCACCGCCGCCTGCTGCGCAGTAGCGCCCTCCTTTAGGGCTGCCAGGGCAGACTCCGCCTCGGCCTGGGCGGCTTCCGCCAGGGCGATGTTGGCCTTGGCCGCGCGCACCTCCGCCTCCTGCACCAGGGGGTCTGCCGCCTGCCCCCGCAGATGGCTCAGCGAACTGCCGTAGCCTTCCACCGCCGCCCGTGCGGCGTCGAGCCCCTTCCACATCTGCCAGGCGCGCTGGCTGGCCAGGTTCCACTGGAACTGCGCCTCTTGCACGCGGTGCGCCGGCGCCGAAACGTGGGTGGTGGTGTAACCGCCGCCGGGCAGGGGCACGGCAACGTCGTAGCCATCCTGCAGCATCCCCACGATGCTGCCCAGCAGCTCCTCTTCGCCCTGGGTGGCTTGGGCGGCAGCCTCGGCGGCGCTAGCCTGTTGGCGAGCCACGGCAAGCTGTCCTTGCACCGCGGCGATCTCCACGTCCAGGTCCTGCTGGTTGTCGCGTAGCGCCACGGCGTTCTCCCACAACTGTTGGGCAGCCCGCACCGCGGTGCGGGCCTGCTCCACCGCCGCCTCCGCTTGGGCGATCTCCTCCGGGCGGGCGCCGGCCTGGGTCAAGGCCAGGGCCGCCTCCATGGCCCGCAGGCGTGCTTGCGCCTGCCGCAGTTGCGCGTCCAGCAGGGTGGCGTCTAGGCGCGCCAACACCTGCCCAGCCCGGACGTCGTCGCCCTGGTCAGCCGCCACTTCATGCAGCGGGCCGGCCATCTCCGCCATCACCGCCACCGTGGTGGCTTCGATGGCGCCCGATCCGCCGATCCCTGCGTCAGGCGGTGCTGCCCGCACCATCCCCAGGCTGGCCAGCGCCTGGTCGCGCCAGGCTGGGCGCTGGCTCCAGAGCCACCAGCCCCCCGCCAACGAAGCCAACAGCAGCCCCAACAGCAACAACCGCGGCCACCATCTCCTAACGCCCATCCGGTTCTCCTTGGCCCTGCGCCCGCGCGTTCGCTCGACGCACGCTGGCGATGAACACATCTTCCAGCGACGGCGGAATCACCGCCGCGCTCCACACCTCGATCCCCTGCGCCTGCAGCAGCCCCTCGATACGCTCCGCCTTGGCCGTCATCTCATCGCCCACCGCGTGGATGGCCGCGCCGTAGAGCGCCACCTCGTGGCACAAGCCCGACTGTCGCAGCAGCGGGATGGCCCGTTCAGGCTCCGCGCACTCCAGTTCCAGCACCTGACCGGGCATCCGCCCCTTGATCGCCCCCGGCGAACCCCGCTCCACAATGCGGCCATTGAGGATCAACGCCAGGTCTTGGCAATGCTCCGCCTCATCCATGTAATGCGTCGTCACCAAGATGGTGGTGCCGCTGTCACCCAAGGCGTAGAGCAAGTCCCAGAACCGCCGCCGGGAGATGGGGTCCACCCCGGCGGTCGGCTCGTCCAAGAAGACCACCTGGGGCTCATGGATGATGGCGCAGCCCAAGGCCAGACGCTGCATCCACCCGCCCGCCAGGGTCCGGGTCAGCTCCCGCTCCCGGCCCTGAAGCCCGGTGATCTCCAGCACGTGGGCCCGACGCTCTGCCAGGAGCTGGCCCCGCAGGCCGTAGACCCGGCCGTAGAACTCCAGGTTCTCCAGCACCGACAGATCCTGGTACAAGCTGAAGCGCTGCGACATGTAGCCGATGCGCCGCCGCACCTCCCCCGTCTGGCGCGCCACGTCGTAGCCCAGAACCAGCGCTCGGCCAGCGCTGGGCCGCAGCAACCCCAACAGCATGCGGATGGTGGTGGTCTTGCCGGCGCCGTTGGGCCCTAGGAAGCCGAAGATCTGCCCCTGCTGGATGCGGAAGCTGATCCCGTCCACAGCAACGAAGTCACCGAAACGCTTGGTCAGTCCGTCCACCACCACCGCGGCCCCATCCGTCGGGTATCCCATGGTCCCCTACCTCGTACCGTGCGCGGCCAACGGCCGGCCGAGGCCACGGGGAGCGCTCAGGCCCTGGGTGAGCAGACCGGCCAAGGCCGCAGAGGTGAGGTCCCAGTCGGCGCCGCCGCCCCAGACCTCCTGCACCAGCAGACCGTGGTACAGGCCCAGCAGCACCGGGGCCATGGCCTCAGGGTTCACCGGCCGCAGCTCGCCTTCGGCCACGCCTTCAGCCAACACGCCCTGGATCACCTTGCTGAACGCCCGATGGCAGGAATCGAAAAGCGCAGAGACTTGGGCGTCGTGGGATCTCTGGCCCCAGAAGTCCACCGTCGTGAGCAACAGCTCCCGCTGGTTGGCCGCCAGGCGCACCGCCATCTGCACCAGGTCGAGCAGCTGTTCCACGGCGCTGGAGGTCCGTTCCCCAGCAATGCGCTGCGCCTCCTGCACCGTCTGGCAGACGGTCTGCTCCAGAACCGCCAAGAGAAGCTCGCGTTTGCTGGGGAAGTACCAGTAGAGCAGCCCCTTGCTCAGCCCTGCCTCGCGGGCGATCTCGTCCATGGTGGCCCGAGCGTACCCCCTGCGCGCCAGGCAGGCGGCCGCGGCCTCCACAATCTGGGTCCTTCGGCCGTCGGCGGTCTCCTTCCGTTCCAGCATGTTCACCACTCCCTGTTCCTCCTCATCAGCCGGCGCTGCTAGCCTCCCGACCGCTTGCGGATCAGGGAGATGAACGCCTCTTCCATTCGTGGGCGCGTGGCCCGCACCGACTGGAGAGCGATGCCTTGCGACTCCAGACGTTGGCGGATGGACGGCATCTGCTCTGCAGGGTCCGCCACGAAGACCCGCAGCCGGTCTCCATAGGTCTGCACTTCCAGCACCCCCGCCAGCCCCTCCAGAGCCAGGCGGGCGCGGCGGCTATCGGTGGTAGCTAGCTCGACCAGTTGCGTGGGCACCATGCCGCGGATCTCATCCGGCGGGGCGCAGATAATCATCTGGCCCCCGAACATGAGCCCCACCCGCGAGCAGCGCTCAGCCTCGTCCATGTAGGGCGTGCTGATGAAGAGCGTCACCCCCTCCAAGTGCAGCTCCGTAAGGATCTCCCAGAACTCGCGCCGCGAGACCGGGTCCACCCCGGTGGTGGGCTCGTCCAAGAAGAGGACCTGTGGTTGGTGGATCATGGTACAGGCCAAAGCCAGCTTCTTCTGCATGCCGCCGGAGAGGTGCTCGGCGCGGCGCTTGCGGAACTGGGTCAGGCGGGCGAACTGCAACAGGCGATCGATGCGCTCCCGCCGCACCGCCCCCCGCACCCCGTAGATGTCGGCGAAGAACTCGATGTTCTCTTGGACCGACAGGTCGCCGTACAGGTTGAAGCGCTGCGCCATGTAGCCGATCTGGCGCTTGATGGCCTCGGCTTCCCGCACCGTCTCGTGGCCTGTCACCCAGGCATGGCCCTCCGTCGGGGCCATGATGGCCGCCAGCAGGCGGATGGTCGTGGTCTTGCCCGCGCCGTCGGGCCCCACCAGCCCGAAGATCTCCCCGGCCTGCACCTCCAGGTTCAGGCCGTCCACCGCGGTCACCCGGCGGAAACGCCGAGTCAGCCGTTCGGTGCGGATTACGGTCGGCACGCTGTGGCCAGATGGGACGTTCAACGTTGGTCATCCTGCCGTACATGATTGAATGGAGGGCCGTCTTGCGGCTCCCCCTGCTGCCGGCCCAACTGCCGCATTCCACGTAAGAAGCTCGGCGCTGTGGCCTTGGGGAAGCGTGGCCAGGTTACCGCCATGGTCCACACCAGCCAGGCCGCCGCCAGCAGGGCGTAGGCCGGGGCCAGCCGCGCAGCCAAGACGAGCAACACCGCGTAGGGCAGGGCCTGCAGCGCGTTGGCCAGGCTGCCAGAGCGGAAGCGCCACAACAGCGCCGCCGCCATGAGCAGATAACTCAAGCCAATCACGAGGGGCAAGTAGCGGCTGAGGGTCAGGTAGCACAGCACCCCCACCGAGACGCTCATGTCGACCTCGAGATCGCGTCGACCCACCCACGAGGGCCTTCCCTCACGATCCAGCCGTGCCAACGGGCCATCGGCTAGGTCGGTGGCCCAGGCCAGGATCAGCGTGACCACCGCCCGCGGTAGACCCTCCGCCCCATGAGCCGACCCCAGCCATACCAACCTGAGGGCCAAGGCGAAACGGGACAGGGTCAGCGCATCAGCCAGGAACCGCACGCCAGACATGGTGTTCCCTCCTGCACTGCCGGGGACGCCACAGGGTCGGCTTTCAGGCGTTGGACGGTATCGGCCAGCCCCAAGAGCGCCTAGCGCATCCCTTGCTCCACGCTCCCTACCGCCGGCTGTGCCCGACCACGCTGCCCGCTGACTGACTGACCAGTCGGTCAATTCCAGCATAGCACAGAGCAGAGCGCCTGTCAAGCATCGGCTTGCCCTTTCGCCGCGGTTTGTGATACACTGGCCCACACGCGACATCATTGAGTAGGAGTACTCACATGACCTCACCCCGCAGACGGGTGACCGTTGTCACCGACAGCACATCGTGCCTCCCCACCAGCCTGTGCCAGCAGTGGAGCATCCACGTCGTGCCGCTTACCGTGGCTTTCGGCATGGAGGTGTTCCACGACGGGGTGAACCTGACCCCGCAGGAGTTCTACCAGCGGCTCTTCGCTAGCGAGACGCTGCCGGTCACCTCGCAGCCTTCGGTGGGCGCGTTCCGTGCAGCCTACGCCCCTCTGGTGGAGGCCGGGCTCTCGGTGGTCTCTATTCACCTGTCGGCCGGCGTGAGCGGCACCGTTTCCAGCGCGCAGTCGGCCGCCCAGGAGTTCCCCGACGCCGACATCCGCGTGGTGGATTCCGGCGCAGTGAGCATGGGGTTTGGCTGGGCAGCGCTGGCCGCGGCCAAAGCCGCCGCCGAAGGGCAAGACGCCAGCGCGGTGGAGCGCGTGGCCCAGGATGTGTTGCGCCGCAGCCGCCTGTACATCATGCTGGATACGCTGGACTACCTCTACAAGGGAGGGCGCATCGGCAAGGCCTCTAGCCTCATGGGCGCGCTGTTGGCCATCAAGCCGCTCATCACGGTGGACGGGCCTGTGGTGCCCCTAGGCAAGCCTCGCACCCGACGCGCTGCGCTGGAGCAGTTGGCCCAGATGGCCCGTGCTGCCGCCCCCTTCGAGCAGGTGGCGGTGGTCTACACCCACGACCCCGCCCTGGCGCACCGCCTGCGGGACCTAGTGGCCGACGTCTTCGACCCCCAGCAGGTGCTCTGTGTGGACGCCGGGGTGGTGCTGGGCACCTACGCCGGCCCCGGCGCGGCAGGCATCGCCTTCGTGGCCCAACAAGCGCCGCCAACCAGACCGACAGCCCAGTAACAAGCAAGGGGGGCAGGCCCGTAGGGCCTGCCCCCCTTTCGTAGCGGTTCGCTTCTGCCTGTGCAGGTCTAGGCTCGCCCCAGCTCCCGCAAGGCATCGCCAGCCGCCTGCAGGTTCTTGAGCATCGTCTCACTGTAGTTGCGGCTCAGCAGCACGCCCTGGGCCCCACCCTCGTAGGCGGCATGGATGGCCGCCCGCACGTCGGCCGGTTCGATCTCCTTGCTTCCTGGTCCACCGGGGACGCCGATGCCGATGCCGGGGTAGACCGGCACCTGGCCGTGCACACCGGCCACGGTGCGCGCCGTCTCCCGCCGCACGTACTCGGCGCTCAGGCCGGTCTGCGGCAGCTCCTCCAACGACGCCTCGTCCAGGCCCAGCAAACCGTAGAAGATGTTCAGCGCCTGCTGCGGCGCGAAGTCGTAGAGGATGGAGGCTTGGCCCGGCTCTCCGTGCTCCTTGCCGTCGCCGCGGTGGAACAGCCCCGGCTGGAACGACTGGATGTAGCGGTTCAGGCGCACCCCGGCCGGCACATGGTAAACGATGGGCTTGAGCCAGTCGGCGTACTCCATGAACTCCTCGTAGTCGTACTGAGCCCGCAGGTAGGGGCTGAAGGTGTTGATCACCTGCCAGATGCTGAAGCCGACCTCCTTCTGGGGGTCGATGAACTTCACCAGCCCGGCCAGCTCCCGGTGCAGTTGGCGGTGAGATTCCAGCCATAGCTTCTCCCACTGGAAGATCTCAGGGTAGTTCAGCAAGATGCGCAAGAAGGTGACGAAGTAGCCGTCCCGGGGGGTCTCCCCACGGCGCATGCTCTGCAGGTAGCGGTGAACCTGGATGTAGCCTTCCCGCGCCCGCTCGGCGTCGATGTTGCGCTGGGCCGCCTTGGCCCGGCAGTAGTCGCAGAAGCAGACGGCGCGGTCGCCGGCCAGCATGGACTTGAGGCCGCTCTGGCGCTCGATGCCCCACATGATCCCGTCGATGTCGTAGCTCTGGCACCAATCCTCGATGACCGAGAAGATCCAGCCTTGGTAGCCGGGGTTATTGTTGCACGGTCGGGCCGTCTTGCGGCCGAAGCAGTCCACCTCCACCACTTGGCCGGCGTTGGCCACGGTGGTGTGGCGAATGTCCATCTCCGGCGTCTCGCAGTAATAGGGGTAGACCCTCATGCCCCGCTTGTGGGCCGCCGGCGCCACGTCGCCCAGGGTATCGAAGCCATCGTACAGCGGCTCGGTGGTGCGGAAGTCCTTCAGGAAGCTGTTGCGGTAGTACTGCTCGTGGGGATACCAGAACGCCCCCCCGCTGAAGGTGTCCACCTCCTGCTTGCCGTGATCGGGGAAGCCCAGGGCTGCCCGGCCAGCGTTGCCCCGGCTCCACGAAAGAGCCCCGATGAGCAGGGAGTTGACCGCCCCCTTCTCCTGCAGGGTATCCATCGCCCTTTCGACGCCTTCGTCCAGGAAGCTGATCGCTCCGATCTGAATGCCCACAAAGTCCTTCGCCACCATGGCCTCCTCGTGCAGAGTAGTGCAAGATCCTTCCGTTGCGGTGCGCAGATGCCCCGGTCAGTCCAAGGCCCGACGCAGCGCCGCCAGCACTTCATCCACCTGGGCGTCGCTCATTTCGGCGTACACCGGCAGATGGATCATCTCCCTAGCCACCTGTTCGGCCACCGGGAAGTCGCCCTGGCGATAGCCAAGGTGGGCGAAGGCCGGGTGCAGATGAAGGGGCAGGCCGTGCATCACCCGGGCCGTGATCCCCTGCTGCAGCAGGGCGCTGAACGCCTGGTTGCGCCGCGCCACCCGCACCAAGAAGC
>JAAYZY010000495.1 GCA_012514615.1 Chloroflexota bacterium
GCGCCGCAGATTGCGCACTCGCCGCGCCCACGGCCAGAAGAGCATCCGTTATGCCTCCTCGCTGCGCAACACCTGCGCCCGGCGATTATAGCATCGGCGGCGGCCTTTTGACAATCCATGCCGCTGGTGGTATACTGATGGCGCGCCTGAGACGCGCTGCAGCAGCCACAATCGACGTTCGTCAAGAGCGATGATGGAAACGAGTAGGTGGGGCATCCCGGTGCTCAGAGAGTCCGCCTTGGGTGTGAAGCGGATGCGCGGGCCTGCCGAAAATCCTTCCGGAGCTGTCACCTGAAAGGCGTTGCCGCCCAGTAAGCGTGGCCGGGTTCGTTGCCCGTTACCCTGACGGAGGGCCTGTGGTCCTCGCGAGACTGAGCGCTACCGCTAATTGGGGTGGTACCGCGGGAGCTTGCCTGCTCTCGTCCCCTCGGGACGAGAGCTTTTTGTTTGCTGGGCGCCGCAGGCGCCTGCAGCTATCATTTCGATCATCGATCGGCCAGGCCGCAAGGAGGTTCCAGACGATGCGCTTCAAGGAAGTAGACACCCGGGTAGACTTCCCGAGCTTGGAACGGGAAGTCCTGGGACGCTGGAAAGAGGGAGACACGTTTCGACGCAGCATGGAACAGCGCAAGGGCGGCCCGCGTTTCACCTTCTACGAAGGCCCCCCCACCGCCAATGGGCTTCCTCACATCGGCCATGCCCTCACCCGCGCGGTGAAAGACCTCTTCCCCCGCTACAAGGCCATGAAGGGCCACTACTGCCTGCGCAAAGGCGGGTGGGATACCCACGGCCTACCGGTGGAGATCGAGGTGGAGAAAGAACTGGGCTTCTCTGGCAAGCAAGCCATCGAGGAGTACGGGGTCGCCAAGTTCAACGCCCGCTGCCGAGAGAGCGTCTTCCGCTACGTGCGGGAGTGGAACGACCTCACCGACCGCCTGGGCTACTGGGTGGACCTGGAAGCCCCCTACATCACCCTGACCAATGAGTATATCGAGTCGGTTTGGTGGATCCTGAAGCAACTCTGGGACAAGCGGCTGCTCTACCAAGGCTACAAGTCGGTGCCCTATTGCCCGCGCTGCGGCACGGTCCTTTCGGACCACGAAGTCGCGCAAGGGTACAGGGAGATCGTTGACCCCACGGTCACGGTGCGCTTCACCCTGCAGAACGAACCCAACACCCACTTCTTGGTCTGGACCACCACGCCCTGGACGCTGCCCGGCAACGTGGCCCTGGCTGTGGGCGAAGAGATCACCTACGTGCTAGCGGAGCAGAGCTGGGACGGTCAGACCGAACGGTTCATCCTGGCCGAAGAGTTGGCGACCAAGGTGGTGAAGGGCGAGTACCAGGTGATCCGTCGCATGAAAGGGAAGGAGCTGGTGGGCACGCGCTACCAGCCCATCTACAGCTTCATGCCGACAGACAAGGACCACGCCTACGTGATCTCCGGGGAGTTCGTGAACACCCAGGAAGGAACCGGCATCGTCCACATCGCCCCGGCCTTCGGCGCTGACGACCTGAACGTGGGCAAGGCCTTCGGGCTGCCGGTCTTGCAGACGGTGGACCTGGACGGCCGCTTCATTGACGCCGTCACTCCTTGGCAGGGCCTCTTCGTCAAGGAGGCCGACCCACTCATCACCGAAGAGCTCCGCAGCCGCGGCCTGCTCTACGACAGCACGCCGTACCAGCACGTCTACCCGTTCTGTTGGCGCTGCAGCACGCCTTTGCTCTACTATGCCAAGACATCGTGGTTCATCGAGACCACCCGCATGCGCGATCGGCTCATGGCCAACAACGAGAAGATCAAGTGGTACCCGGACCACATCCAGCACGGACGTTTCGGCAACTGGCTGGAGAACAACGTGGACTGGGCCCTGGGCCGCGACCGATACTGGGGCACGCCCCTGCCCATCTGGCAATGCGGCAGCTGCCGCCACCAGCAGGCCTACGGCAGTATCAGCGAGCTGCAGGAGAAGCTGGCGACCGATGGACGCCCGTCCATCGGGGTGGTGAGTGGGCCAGACCCGCAGACCCTAGACCTGCATCGGCCCTACATCGATGACGTGGTGCTCACCTGCCCAGAGTGCGGCGGCGAGATGCGCCGCGTGCCTGAGGTGATCGACTGTTGGTTTGACTCCGGGGCCATGCCGGTCGCCCAGTGGCACTACCCCATGGAGAACGAAGAGACGTTTCACGACCAGTTCCCGGCCGACTTCATCTCCGAGGCCGTGGACCAGACACGCGA
>JAAYZY010000496.1 GCA_012514615.1 Chloroflexota bacterium
ATTACGAGGTGGTGCCGGGACACGTGACGGAGGGGATTATCGCCGCGGCGCAGAAAGAGAAGAAGGAAGAGGAAGCCTAGGCTCCCTTCTGCCAGCGCAACGACAGGCGGCCACGCTCCCAAGGGCGTGGCCGCCTTTTCGCGTCGGCCGGGACGGGGTACGGCCTGGCCCGCAGGCTAGGTCTGGCCGGGCAGGGGCGCCCGCAGCGTCACCACGGTGCCGCGGTCGGGCCCACTGGTTTTCGACTCGATGGCGACCTTGCCGTCGATGAGCATGGCGCGCTCGCGCATATTCAGCAGGCCGAAGCTGCCCCGCTTGTCGTAATCGCGCTCCACGCTGGCCAGATCGAAGCCCTGGCCATCGTCCCGCACCGTCACTACAAGCTCCCCCTGCAGGGCAGCCAGCCGCAGCCAGACGTGCTGGGCTTTGGCGTGGCGCTTCACGTTGTTCAACGCTTCCTGGATGATGGAGAAGACGGTCCCTTCCATGTGGCGCCTCAGGCGTTGCCCGAAGTCGGCCACCTCCAACTGCACGTCGTAGTTCTCGCTGCTCTGCAGGTGTTCCACGTAGGAATGGAGGGCGGCGACCAGCCCCTGAGTCTCCAGGATTACGGGGCGGAGCTCGAAGAGGAGCAGGCGCGTCTCCCGGGTCGCCTGGCGAGTGAGCTGGCGCAGGGCGTCCAACTCGGCATAGACGGCGTCGGGCTTGAGCTTGAGCAACCGTTCCACATGGTCGATACCCATGCTGATGGCTGCCAGGAGCTGCACCGTGCCGTCGTGGAGGTTGCGGGCCAGCTCTCGCCGCACATCCTCCTGAGCCTTGATGATCTTGTCTCGCTCGTCCCGCAGCGACTGATAGAGCCGGGCATTGTCGATGGCGATGGCGGCCTGGGCGGCGATGCTGTGCAGCATGGTCAGGTCCTCTTCGTCGAAGCCGTAGCCATCCACCTTGTTCAGCGCTTCCAGAACGCCGATGACGCGCCCACGGATCTCCAAGGGCACAGCGGCGATGGATTCTGTGAGGAACCCAGTGGCCGCGTCCACCCGCTTCAGCCAACGAGGGTCGTTCTTGACGTCGTTGACGATGACCGGGTGGCCGTGCGTGGCCACCCAGCCGGCAATCCCTTCGTTGATGCCGATGCGCTTCTGCCTGATCTCGTCGCGCTTCTCGCCGATGGCGTATTCGAACACCAGCTCGTTGGTGTCGGTGTCGATGAGCATGAGGGAGGCCGCAGCGGCGTTGACGATGGCCGTGGCCAGTTCGGTGGTGTCATCCAGCAACCGCCCCAGGTCGAAGGTGGCCACCATGCTCTGACCGACCTTGAGGAAGAGCTCCATCTGGGTCAGCCGTTGCTCCGCCGTTTGCAGGCTGTGCAGCAGGCGAGCCCGATCGCCGATCAGGCTGAGGTGGCTGCCCAGGCCAGCCGCTATCTCTGCAGGGAGCGGGCGGTCTGCGGCTAGCTGCAGCGACAGTGCGCCCACGAGGGTTTCGTTGGCAATGATGGGCGCGCTGAACAGCGTGGGCAGGCCCTCACCCAGGGAGCGGGTGGTGAAGGCGGGCTGCGTTTGGGCGCTCTGCCGCCAGCGGGTGGTGGTGCTCAGGCGTGACTGCACGCCCCTCTCCCAGCGGTCCACCTGCTCTGCTGCTTCGGGGCACAGCATGCCGTGGCGCAGCCGCAGGGGAGGCGCGCCGCCGAAGAGCAGCGAGCCAGCAGCAGCGCCGGTGGATTCCACGCAATGGCGCAAGCTGGCCTCCAGAAACGGCTGCAGCTCCGTGTGGTGGATGAGGTTCAGCAAGCCCTCTTCGGTTGACGTTGTGGGCACAGCGATGCCCTCTCTGGCTACAGAGTGATGTCCAAGAGACCCTCGCCAACCTGACGCAAGGTCCCTGCCGGGAGCTGGCTCAACAGCATGGCGACGCGGATGTACAGGACATGGGACGGGTGGCTGATGAACTCCTGCACGTCTTCGGGCATCTCCGCCAGCACCTGCGCGGCCGAAGGCTTCTCCTCGGAGGCGGTCACCAGGCCTGGGTCGGCGAGGTCGGAGACGGCGAGCCCACACAGACGGGCCAAGGCCTGCAAGCGGTGGAAAGGGATATCGGCCTCGCCGAACTCCCACGCGGCCAGTTCCGCGGCGTCGCCGCCCAGCGTCTCAGCGAAGCCGTTCAGCGTTTTGCCGTGGGCCAACCGCGCCTGGCGCAGCAGCACGCCGATCATCTTCCGCCGCACGGCCACGTAGTCGGCGGCCGCAAGCGATGGCTGGCCCACCACGGGCGATTCCGCGCTCCACAAGGACGATAGGGGCGCGCCATAGAGGCGGCTCAGCAGCTCCATGTGCGGCAAGGAGAGGGCCAGGAGCCCCTGTTCGCTCTGGGCCAACGCCTCGGCTGACAGGCCCACCGCTTGGGCCGCCTCCTCCACCGTCAGCCCCGTCGCCACTCGAGCGCGCCGCAACCGTTCTCCCCGGATCCCCGACTCCTGGTCTGCGACCATCGTCTGCCTTCCCCGATTCTCCACGCCGTGCGACGTCGATCTGCAGTCCCATTCTATCTTGTTTGTCTTGGTGTGTCAAGCCCCGCCGTCAGTCTCCTTCCAGCTCCACGGCCATGGCCACAGCCTCACCGCCGCCGAGGCAGAGCACGGCCACGCCGCGCAGCAGGCCGTGTGTTCGCAGGGCGTACAGGAGGGTGACCAAGACGCGGGTCCCGCTGCAGCCGATGGGATGCCCTAGGGCGATGGCGCCCCCGTGGACGTTGACCCGCTGCGGGTCCAGCCCCAGCGCTTTGACATTGGCTACGGTCTGCGCGGCAAACGCTTCGTTGATCTCGAAGAGATCGAAATCGGCCGGCTGGCTGCCCAGGCGCTGCATCAGACGTTCGGTCGCCGTCACCGGCGCCGTGAAAAGCTTCAGCGGCTCCACAGCAGCCTGCGCGTAGCCCAGCACTCGGGCCATGGACTGCACGCCCTGGGCCTGGGCGGCGGAGCGGCTCATGAGCACGGTGGCAGCCGCGCCGTCGGTGATGCCCGGCGAGTTGCCCGCCGTGACCACCCCGTCGGCTTGGAAAGCTGGCCGCAGACGGGCCAGGGCTTCGGGGGAGGTGTCTCGACGGGGGCACTCGTCGGTGTCGAACAGCAGGGGCGCACCCTTGGGCTGGGCCACCGGCACCGGCGCGATCTCGGCCTGGAACCGACCCGCGTCCGTGGCCGCGACGGCCCGCCGATGGCTCTCCAGGGCCCACGCGTCCAGCTCTGCCCGGGCGAGGCCGAACTCCCGGGCGATCCACTCGGCGCTGTTGCCCATGTGGTGATCCTGGAAGGCGCACCACAGACCATCCAGCACCAAGCTGTCTTTGATGGTGTCGTGGCCCAGTCGGTAGCCGAAGCGGGCTTTGGGCAAGAGGTAGGGGCAGAGGTCCATGCTCTCCATGCCGCCGGCCACGATGCACTGGGCATCACCCACCCGGATCATGGCGGCGCCCAGCATCAGCGACTTGAGGCCAGACCCGCAGACTTTGTTCAGGGTGGTTGCGCCCACGGTGGGCGGCAGGCCGGCTTTGAGGGCGGCCTGCCGGGCCGGCGCTTGGCCCTGGCCCGCGGGTACCACGCAGCCCATGAACACCTCGTCGACCAGCGCGGGGTCGGCCCTGCTGCGCTCCAGAGCGGCGCGGATGGCCACGGCTCCCAGCTCCGGTGCGGGCACGTTGGCCAGGGCCCCCCCGAAGCGGCCGATGGCTGTCCGCGCCCCGCCCACGATGACCACGTCGGTGGCGGAACGATCCCTGCTCACAGTTCACCTCCTCGTGCAGCGGTGCACAGGTTCCGGCCTCTCTGTCTCGATTGCCTGCCAGGTGGCAAGATTATACACCGCAGACGCCGTCGAGGTCAACGAGGCGCCAGCGGTTGCTGGGGGGCCAGTGATCACGCGGCGCGAGGGGGCTGCATACCCCCTCGCGCGGGTCCACCCTGGGTTGGCCAACAGCGGCGCCCCTGCCCTCCCGCCGACAGAGGAGCCTACACCTCGGCCGGGGACAGCGGCTCGGCCGGGGCGAGCGCGCTGGCGGGAGGGTAGGGCCGGGTGCCGAAGATGGTGAGCGTCACCGCCCCCATCCCGATGAGCCCGACCGCCAGGTTGAGCAGCCAACCGATGCAGGGCACATGGGTGAGCAGCGACAGGAGCCCCGTGCCCACTGCTGCGTGCACCACTGGCGTGGCTTGCACCGATTGAAGGCCGCCAGACAGCCGCTGGCCGACAATGGCGCCCACCGCCACCCAGCCGAAGAACCAAGCCACCACACCAGTCAGGAGCACCAGCAGCCCCAACGGGGCCAAGCACAACGTGGCGATCAAGACGATGGACACCGACAGAACCGCCACGGCAACCACGACGCCGATGCCCAAGCTGGCGGCCCAAGCCCTTTCCACACAAGCCACGACCTCTGCGGTATGCCTGGGGAGGACGGCGATGGCCAATGCGGCCAACCCGGCCAGCAGCAAGGCGGTGACCAGCGCCCCCAAGATGCCCGCAAACACGCCCCAGACCCCATCCACCGTCAGTTCCCACCCGTGCAGCAGGCCCGTCTGGGGGATGGCGCCAAAGCGCTGGCGCAGGACGTCCAGGCGCGCCGGGAACTGCTGCCCCGAGAGGATCTGCCCCTGCACCCGTGCTCCGGGCTGCTGGGTGACGGTGCAGCCGAAGCAGAGCACGTCGCCCTGCACCACACCTGTGCTCTGCACATCAATGGGGCCGCCGAAGGCGATCACGTTGCCCAAGACCTCGCCGCCCACGTGGGCTGAACCACCCATCACCGCCAGGTCGCCGGCGACCAGGCCGCCTGGCTCTACCACGGCGTTGGCCCCGAAGACCGCGGCGTCGCCGCGCACCCGATCGCCGCTCTTCACCACCAGATCATGGCCGAAGGCCACCGTGCCACTGTCGCCGTCGTCAGCCCATACCGGGGTTGCCAAGGCCAGCAGCATGAGGAGCACCGCGCCCCACTGCCATAGCCAACGTTTCTTCATCGCACACCTCCCACCATGCTTTTGCTCATCACCATCGCCCTATTGGAGCCGCTGCACCGGGCGACCGCGCAGCCCGGTCACCAGAGCGGCCAGCAGCAGCAACAGCGAACTGGTCGCTGCGCTGGCGGCCACCAGGCGCAGCAGCGGTTCAGCCAGGCGCAGCAGGCCCAGCAGGCCACGACCCAGCAACTCCGCCACACCGCTCAGGGCCCACAGGGCCGAGAACAAGACGCCGGTTTCCCTGTGTACCAGCAGAGGAAACGCACCGGCGAGCAGCGCCCCCCACCAGACCGCCAGCATCACCAACACAGCCGCGCCCACCAACAGCGGGGCGCTACCGATCCGGCTGCGCCTTCGTTCCGATTCACGGCGGGCTTCGCCTTGCACCTGGACCATGATCCGCTGCAGCAACTGCGGCGGCGCGGCCGCCACCGGCGGGGCGCTCAGGCGGCGTTCCACTTCCTGCAGGCCCCAGGCATACACCTGGCACTGGGGGCAGGCCCTCAGGTGCTGTTCCAGTTGAGCCTGTTCGTTGGTGGTCAATGGCTGCCGGCGCGTCAGCAGCTCCTTGGCCCGTTCACATGCGGTCATCCTCTCACCTCGCGGCCTTGTGCTCGGCGACGACTCGTCACTGCCTCTTGGCGTGCCAGCAGCGTCTCGGCCATGGTCCGTCGGGCTCGGTGCAAGCGAGACTTGACCGCGCCCACGGTGCAATCCAGGGCCTGGGCCATCTCCTCGTAGGAGAGGCCGTACCAGTAGTGCAGAACCACCACGGCCCGGTCCTTGGGCCCCAGCTCTGCCAGCAGTTGCCGCACTTCCCGCTCCCGTTCCGTGGCCACCGCCGCGGCCTCGGGGTCAGCGGCGGCGCGGTCAGGGCCGGCGAATTCGGCGATCTCTTCCAGCGACACGCTGCTTCCTCGCTGTCGGCGCAACCGATCGATGCAGCAGTGCGAGGCGATGGTCAGGAGCCACGACGAGAACTTGCGCCCCGGCGTGTAGGTGTCGAAGCGCCGGTAGAGCCGTAGAAACGTCTCTTGCGTGGCGTCTTCTGCCTCCTGCGGGGCGCCCAGCATGCGGTAGGTGAGGTTGTACACCGGCTGGTGGTAGGCTTCCACCAACCGCTCAAAGGCAGCCATGTCGCCAGCGCGGGCACGCTCGATCCAGGTCTCTTCCGCAGACAGCGAAGACACGCGGCTCTGCTCCTCTCCATCGTTCACCAATCTCTATACGCAGTGTAGCACGAAAGGTTGCGTCGGGCCAGGCCCTTGAGCCTAGCCAGGCGCATCGCCACCGTGCGGAGCGGGGGCCATCTCTCCTTACGCTCCACCCCGATGGGCCCTGGAGCAGGCGCCATGGCCTGCCCTGCCCGTGAGGCGGTCTCTTGTCTGCGTCGCCGAACTCTGGTATAATCGGGCTGCCCAGGGCGGCGGGCAGCCCACCGCTCCTTGGGCGGCGCAGCTCCCTACATCCTGCCCGCGGAGGAGAGGCATGGCGGTCTATGAGTTCGAAGGTCGAGTGCCGAAGATCGGCCCTGGCACCTACATCCACCCCTCGGCCGAGGTTATCGGCCTGGTGACCCTTGGCGTGGAGTGCTGGGTCGGACCCGGGGCGCGCATCCGGGGGGACTACGGCGAAGTGGTCGTCGGGGACGGCACCAGCATCGAAGACAACTGCGTGGTCCATGCCCGCCCGGGCGAATCCACGCATATCGGCCGCCACGTCACCCTGGGGCACGGTTGCGTGGTGCACAACGCCACCGTGTCGGACTACGCGGTCATCGGCATGGGCGCGGTGGTCAGCGACTGGGCGATGGTGGGGGAATGGGCTGTGATTGGCGAAGGTGCGGTGGTCACCCAGCGCCAGGACATCCCCGAACAGCACATCGCCGTGGGCGTGCCGGCCAAGGTGCTGGAGAACCGCTGGGTCTCCGAAGGCTACCAGGATGAGTGGATGCGCTTCAAGAACACCTACCGTGATCTGGCCCGACGCTACCCCAGCGGCCTGAAACGGATCGATGGCTAGGAATCGGCGTCGCAACGCAGCCCCAACATCCTCCTCTCCCCGGCGCAGAAGGATGGGACTGTGACGGAACGAGAAGCGATGCTCTACGAGAAGCTGGCAGGCGACGCGGTGGGCTGCGGGCTCTGCGCGCATCGCTGTATCATCCAAGCGGGGCGCGTGGGGGTGTGCGGCGTGCGCCTGAACGACGGGGGCACGCTGCGCACGCTGGTTTACGGGCGCGTGGTCAGCCAGGGGCTGGATCCCATCGAGAAGAAACCGCTTTTCCACTTCTACCCGGGCAGCACGGCCTACTCCATCGCCACGGTGGGCTGCAATTTCCGCTGCCGTTTCTGCCAGAACGCCGAGATCTCCCAGACGCCCAGGGACGACGACCGTATCATGGGCGACTCCTGCACCCCCGAGCAGATCGTGCGGGCCGCTGTGCGCTGTGGGGCCCGCAGCATCTCCTACACCTACACTGAGCCCACCATCTTCGCC
>JAAYZY010000052.1 GCA_012514615.1 Chloroflexota bacterium
GCCAACGCCATCGAGGCCGACAAGGCCTTCACCAACCAGTTCCTGCCGAGCCAGTAGCCCATGGACACACTCACGCCCACAACGCCGGCCAAGCTAGAGATGCACGACATCCGAAAACGCTTCCGCGTGGACGGGCGGGTGGTCACCGCCTTGGACGGAGTCTCGCTGACCCTGCAAGAAGGCGAGTTCCTCACCCTGGTAGGGCCCAGCGGCTGCGGCAAAAGCACGCTGCTCAACATCGCCTGCGGCCTGCAGCAACCAGACCAGGGTGAGGTCTGGCTGGACGGCGAGCCGGCCCGTCAGCGCTTGGGGCGCCTGGCCTACATGCCCCAGCGCGACCTGCTGCTGCCTTGGCGCACCGTCTTGGGCAACGTGCTGCTGGGCCCGGAGCTGGCCGGCCGCTCCAGGGACGAGGCCAGGCAAGAGGCTCTCTCGTGGATGCCCTTGTTCGGCCTGGAGGGGTTTGAGGAGGCCTTGCCGACCACCCTCTCCGGCGGCATGAAACAACGGGCTGCCCTCCTACGCACCTTCTTGCTGCACCGCGAAGTGATGCTGCTGGACGAGCCGTTCGGCGCGCTGGACGCCCTGACCCGGGTCCAGCTTCAGGAATGGCTTCTTTCGGTGTGGCGCCGCCTGAGCAAGACCATCCTCTTCGTCACCCACGACGTGGAGGAAGCGATCCTCCTCTCGGACCGCGTCTTGGTGATGACGCCCCGCCCCGGTCGCCTGCGCCTGGAAGTGGAGATCCCCTTGGCCCGCCCCAGAGACCGCGAGCTGGTCTGCTCCACCGGCTTCGGGGCCCTCAAAGAGAAGCTCCTGGAAGTCCTGACGGATCAGGCTCCCGAGGCTGCCCCATGACCCCAACCGCCCCAGAAGTGACCATCGTGAAGCTGGACGCCCACGGCACCGAGGTGATCCGCTACCCCGCGCTGCTGGTGCAGGATGGCAGCGACGAAATGGTGTTCCACGCCCGCTGGACCCGGCCCCCCCGCGACTTGGGCTACCTCCTCCTGCAAACAGGGGACCGCTGGACCGAGCGGTTCTACCGTCGCCGCTGGTACAACATCTTCGAGATCCGCACATCTTGCGGCCGGCTCAAAGGCTGGTACTGCAACGTGTGTCGACCGGCTAGCCTGGTCGACGGCGAGCTGCGGTGCGTCGATCTGGAACTGGACCTCTTCGTGAGCCCAACGCGCCAGACGCTGCGCCTGGATGAGGACGACTTCGCCGCCCTGGCGCTGGATCAGACCGACCCAGCAGCCCACCAAGAGGCGCTGGCCGCCCTACGGGAGCTGGAAGCCATGGCGCGCTCTGGGGCCCCCCCTCTCCACGAATCGTAGGCGGCGCCGCCAAAAGCACTCCAGAACAATTTGCATTTTTCGTGCGGTTGGATATAATAATAACATGAGCGCGATTGCTGTTTCCGAGACCTGATTCGATAGCCAGTGGCCACCGCCGTCGGTTGGCCCCTCCCCGGGTGGAGGACCATGGCACAGCGCGAACCTCTGTGTCGGCTGACGATCGGACAAAGACGCCTTGACTGGGCCC
>JAAYZY010000497.1 GCA_012514615.1 Chloroflexota bacterium
ATCGGCGAAGACGTGCCGCTGCGCACTCCCATGAAGAAGGGCACCCCCATTGGCCGCATCTACAACCTCTACGGCGACGAACTGGCAGTGGGGACGGCTCCCGAGGATGGCCAGATCTTCGGCATGCGGGCCAAGGTGATGACCATGACCGGCGAGTGGTGTTGCTTCTACGCCGTGATCGACGCCGTGCGAGACGATTTCATTCCTAAGAAATAGCCGGCCTCAGGGCTGAGATTCCATCAGTTTGGGGGTACACAAGAATGATTCTTCGGTTGTTATATGTCGGCTTCGCTGTGGAGAACGTGGATCAGAGCCGCCGCCGTTTCCGAGACCTGTTCGGGATGTGGAGCGAGAAGATGGGCCCCGATCCGTACCTGGGCACCGACAACGGCGCGATCCTGCCCTTCCCCAACGATTGTTGGGTCTACTTCATGGAGAGCAGCCGCCCTGATTCCCGCATCCACAAGTTCATCGCCAAGCGAGGCGCCGGGCTGGAGCGCGTCGCTTTCCTCACCGATGACATCGAAGCTGACCTGGCGCGGGCCCGCAAGGCAGGCCTGGACCTGGGGCCAAAGGACCTGGTGGACACGCCTCTAGGCCGCCGCTTCACCGTTGGCGGCGAGCACGTCAGCGGCGTCACCGTGGAGATGTGGGAGTCGGATCACCCGGTGTGGGATCACTGCCGCGTGCCGGCCGACATCAGTGGGGTGCTGGGCCTGCAGCACATCGGCGTGGCCGTGGAAGACCTGGACAAGACGGTGGATCAGTTCCGACGCTACCTGGGCCTGGAACCGGGCGAGCTGCGCACCGACCAGCACTACGGCGAGCAGAAGGATATCATGATCGA
This sequence comes from Chloroflexota bacterium, assembly GCA_012514615.1. The sequence goes on from JAAYZY010000497.1 coordinate 848, forward strand.
ACCGGGCAACGACCGCCTGTGGCTGCATGTCACCCAGAGCTGGGGCCCCAATGCCCGCGTCCGTCACTTCATGGAGACCAAGGGGCAGGGCTTGGAACACCTCTGCGTGGAAGTGGATGACATCCGCACGGCAGTGAAGCGGGTGCGAGCCACTGGCCTGCCGTTCCACGAGCACAAGATCTTCACCGACCGTCCCGACGGCTTCGAGGCGTTTGTCTACCCAGAGCACAGCCTGGGCGTGACGGTGGAGCTCATCGAACCCTACCCCACCAGCCGAGGCTACCGCGAGCGCCGCTAACCCCGGCCCTCTGCAGCAAGGCGAAACAGGGGCGGGTCCATATGGACCCGCCCCTGCTTTTCCGTATCTCCCCTGAGGAGCCAGCCTGGAAAGAACGATGGCCCAAACCCGGGGCGTCTGCCTGAGGGAAGATGCGTGCGTGCGGCGTGCAGCGCAGGGCGCTGGCTACCCACCCCAAGCGAAGACGCGGCTCGCGCCCGACGCGCTGATGACCTCGTACGACGGGGGGCCGCTCTGGGCGGTAATCGAGCCAGGGGTCAGCCCAGCCGTCCGCACAACCAAGACCTGCCAGCGGAACCGCTGCCGGGGCTGGCCGTCCTGGGGGATCAGGTCGTCCGGCAGGTGCCAGCTCGTTTCCTTCACCAGGGCCTCCAGCGTGGGTGCGCCAGGCGGCTCTTGCGGCGTCACCCGTACCAGGTACCATTCGTCGTCCGCCAGCAGGCCCACGGCGTTCCAGTTGAGGGTGGCCGGCGAGCCTGCCGGCAGGGCAAAGCCATCTGTGGGCCAAAGCAAGGCTGGCGCTGGGAAAGGCGGCCCGGGCGTGGCCGTGGGCGGCGGCAGCGCGGTGTCTGTGGGCTCTGGCGTTGCTGTGCCGGGGATGATGATCATCTCCTGACCCGCTCGCAACAGCGCCGGATCCTCGATCTCGTTGACCGTCATCAGCACCTGCATGGAAGCGCCGTAGTCAGCGGCGATGGACAGCAGGGTGTCGCCGGGCTGAACCACGTAGCGCACCGCTTCGGTGGGCAAGGGGGTGGGGGTTGGGGTGGCTGGGCCCAGCGCCAGAGGCGGCCCGGGCACAATCAGCTCCTGCCCCACGCGCAGCAGGGCACTCTCGTTCAGGCGGTTCAAGGCGACGATGGTATCCACCGTGGCGCCGTGGGCCGCCGCAATGGCGCCCAGGGTATCGCCGGCCTGCACCAGGTAGGTGTGCGGCGTAGCGGTGGTGGTGGGTTCGCTCCCGCCTACCGGCAGCGACGCCCCCCATCCAGCGGAACCGTGATCACCTGCCCGATGCGCAGCACCGCGTTCTCGACCAGGTCGCTGGCCTGGCAGATCGAGTCCACCGGCACGTCGTACAGCTTGCCGATGGCCGAGAGGGTGTCGCCGCTGGCGATGGTATAGGTGACCACAGCAGGGGCCGCGGTGGCGGTCTCTGTGGGGGGGGCCACTGGCAGGAGGGTGGCGGTGGGCAGCGTAGTGGGGGGGGAAGTCGGCGGAGCGAGGGTGGCGGTGGCGATCTGCGTGTAGACCAAGGGCGCGGTGATCGCCGGCGGGGGCTGCTCGGTGGATGCCGGCGGGGATTGGGCAGGCTGTGCCGGCCGCAAGAACCACAGGACCACCAAGCCGGCCGTCGCGGCCACCACTCCCACGTCCAACAGCCAGCGCCACGTTGGCCGTTTGGAGCGCTCAAGCTCCGCGCCGCACATGAAGCAGCGCACGGCACGCCACGAGACCGGCGCGCCACAGGTCTGGCAGACCCTCCCCTTGGGCCGGGGAAGCTCCGCCTGGCATTCAGGGCAAGTTTTCGGGGCGCCTTCTATCAGGTGTTGGCATTCAGGGCATCGCAACGATTGGCCCTCCTCCCTTCCTGGGTCGGCTTGCGGCCAGAAGGCCCAGCCACATGATACCACTTCCGGCGCTGAGAATCAAACCAGCGCTCCGCGCCGGCGTATTCCCCAAGCGGATCTCCACCTGGTGGTCGCCGGACGGCACCTCCAAGGCGATGAGCCCCTGGGGCCCTTCTGGGCGCAGCGGGGTCTGTTGCCCATCTACCCAGCCGTGCCAGCCGGGGAAGTAGTAGGTGAGGAACTGCAGCGTCAACGGCCCGTCGGCCTGCACCCGGGCCGTCACCCGCTCGCCGCCGTAGTGGATCGTCTCCACCTGCCCCTGGCCCGCCAGCACGCGCGCCTTGGTCAGCGGTTCGTTACCCAGGTACTGGGCCACCAGCGGCGAGTCCAGCGGTTGTTCCTCCACCCACACCGTCATCCCCACCCGGTCCAGCGGGGAGAAGGTCTCGAAGTCGATTACCGCCACGGCCTGCTCCGTGCGCGGGTCGCGGGGGGTGTGCTCGGCCTGTGCGTAGGGCAGGCCGGCCAAGAGGACGGCCAGCAACGCCGCCGGCAGCAGCGCCCGCGCTTCCGCGCCGCCTGCCCCGGCCAGCAGGCGAGGCGCTGCCCCGCTCAGGGCCGCCAAGGTCAACGTGGTCAGGGCCAGCAGCCGCCAGGGGAACTGCACCAGGGCCGCCAGCGGCAGGGCTTGCCACAGGGGCGCCGACGCCGGCAGCATGAAGAAGACCACCGTCATCGTCGCCAGCGCCAGGAAGAGCGCCTTGCTGCGGCCCGGGTGCAGCCGGCGCCCCCAGATGCAGACCACTGCGAACCCCACCAGGGGCGCCAGCCCCAACTGGAACGACATGGCATCAGCGGTGCCCTCGCCGGCGTAGCCGAAGCCCCAGAAGGGCGAAAGGAGCTGCGACGGGTAGACGAAGTGCTTTAGGAAGCTGTATGAGCCGCCGGTCCACTGCCCGAGCTGCACGAAGCGCTGCTCCGCCAACATCGGCGCGATGAAGAAGCCGGCCAGCCCCACCCCCAGCGCCGCAGCGCCCAGGGCCCAGCCTGCCCGCTGCAGCGCCGCCCTTCGGCAGGGCTCAGCCAGCAGTTGGGCCAGCACCCAGGCCGCCAGCAGGGGCGTCCCCATGAGGGCTGTGGCGTTGTGCGTCAGCAGCAGCACGGCGAAGCCCAGGGCGGCCCAGGCCGTGCGGCGGGCACCGCCCTCTTCCGCCAGGGCTGTGAAGGCCCAGAAGGCCCATGGCAGGGCCGCCAAGGCCGAGAACTCGGCCAGGCTGCTGCGCACGTAGAGGTCCAGCAGGTGGTATGGGGTGTAGAGGTAGACCGCGGCCGCCAACAGCCC
>JAAYZY010000498.1 GCA_012514615.1 Chloroflexota bacterium
CACTCCTGTGGAGTTTCGGCTTTTCTATGCCGGCGAGTCGTTGGAGCTGCCGCGGCTGGGCGCCACAACCGTCAACGGCGTGGCCAGCGCCTCGGTGGTGCTGGAGCGCACCGGGCAGTTGGAGATCTCTCTGATGAGTCGGCATGGGCTGACCTCGACGACGGTGGTGGTGACCATCCAGGGGGGGCAGCCGGCGGTCATTGCCACCATCGAGCCAGCGCCCACGCCCACGCCCACGCCTACCGACCTGCCCACGGCCACGCCCACGGCCACGGTGACGCCCACGGAGGCGCCCACACAGACAGCAAGCCCCGCGCCCACCGAGACCGTCACCCCTACGCCGGAGGGCGGCCGGCTGCTGCCCTCTGTGGAGTCGGCGGTGGGCCCGCGGGATTTCGTGGCTTCCCTGGGGGCGGTGTTCCTGGCCGGTGTGGCCGGCTTCGCCTCGCAGCAGGGGCGCCAGGCTGCGAGGCGGCAGCGGCTGCGCCTGGCCCTGTGGGGCGTCATTCTGGCCACGGTGGGGTACATCCTGTGCGCCTTAGGGCTGATCCCCAACACGCCGCTGCTGCAACGCCTGCTGGGCGGATGGCGCGTGCCGGCCTTCAGCCTGGGGTTCGGCTTGCTGAGTCTGCTGCTCTTGCTGCGAGAGGAGCGCCGTTGACCGGGGCTACAGGAGCGCTGGCGCGCCGCTGCCGACGAAGGTGAGGAGGGCGGCCACCGCCACCAAGAGCAGGGCGGCCACCGCCAGGGGCAGGTTGGCCCGCAGCGCCTGGGGCCAGGGCTCGGCTTCATCTGGGATGGAGGCGGCCGGCGAGCGGCCGCGGGGCATCTGCCCAGCCAGCATCCCCTGGAAATCGGCCACAGTGCGGGGGCGGTCGTCGGGGTGCATGGCCATGGCTCGCAGGATGGCCTCGGCGGTGTTGGGCGAGATGGCCGAGTTGAGGCTGCGCGGTGGAGCCAAGCCGTCGGGGTTCAGGAAGCGTTGTTTGGCGTCGGCAGGAGGCTTGCCGGTGAGCAGGTGGTAGAGGGTGGCCCCCAGCGCGTAGATGTCCGAGCGGACGTCGGTGTGGCCGGTATCGCCGCCGTACTGCTCCAGGGGCGTGTACTGCACGGTACCGCGCCCCTGCAAGATGGTGAGGGTGCTGCTGTCGTCCGGCGCCAGCAGCTTGACCAGGCCGAAATCGACCAGCTTGATCACCCCCCCCGGCGTGAGCTTGATGTTGCCGGGCTTGATATCGCGGTGCAGGATCGGGGGCTCTTGGCTGTGCAGGTAATCCAGCGCGTGGCAGAGCTGCTTGGCCCAGGCCAACACTTCTTCTTCGGGCAGGAACTGCCCCTTGCGCCGAGCCTCGTCGACGAGCTGCTTGAGGTCCCGGCCGGGCACGAAGTCCATCACCAAGTACTCTCGACCGCCTTCCGAGAAGAAGTCCGACACCTTGGGCAGGTTGGGGTGGTCCAGACGGGCCAACGTGCTGGCCTCGCGGTGGAACTGTTCGTGGGCTTGCTCGCTCTGGCCCGGGGTGCTGAGCGCGTCAGGACGGACCTCCTTGATGGCGCACTGGCGGCCAGCCAGCAGGAGGTCTTCAGCGCGGTAGACGGCGCCCATGCCGCCTTGCCCGACTTCTTCAAGGATCTTGTAGCGAGATTTCAGAACCGTTTCGGGCGGCAGCGGTTCGAACATAGAGCTTCTCCGCTGAGACGTTGATGGCGCGATAGGGGAGACAAGGCACGACCAGAAAGCGCCTACATCATATCGCAAGGCGTTGTTTCTGTCAAGGGGAGGCGGGTGATGCACAATCGGGAGACGGCCATGCTGATCCTGCAAGAGAGCGGTGGCCAAGCCTGGATGCTGGACCGGCCGAGCACGGTCATTGGGCGGGACGACACCTGCGATGTCCCGCTGCCCGATCGGGTGGTCTCGCGCCGCCACGCCGTGATTGAACGGAACGAGGATGGCTATCGCATTCGGGACCTGGAGAGCAAGAACGGCACGTTCGTCAACGGCCGGGAGGTGAGGGGCGAGACCCCGCTGCAGGATGGGGACGAGATTCAGATCGCCCTGCACTTCCGCCTGGCCTTCGTGGATGCAGGCGCCACCGCACCGCTGGGCATGGCGCCCACACAGGGGCAGAAGCCCGCCCTGACGCTGGACCCCTCCAGCCGCCGCGTTTGGGTGCAGGGTAGAGAGGTGCAGCCGCCCCTTTCGCCGGCGCAGTTCCGGCTGCTGGAGCTGCTCCACGACGCGGCCGGCCAGGTGGTGGACCGCGAGGGCGTGGTCGAGGCGGTCTGGGCCGAGGAGTCCGAAGCAGGCGTGTCGGAGCAGGCGGTGGATGCTCTGGTGCGGCGGCTGCGGGAGCGCCTGGCAGAGCTGGACCCTGATTGGCAGTACGTGGTCACCGTACGCGGGCACGGTTTTCGTCTGGATCAGCGAACCGACTGATGGCTTATGGGGGCGGACGCGCCCCGCCTACTCAAATGGGAGGAATGAGACAATTATGCCCAACACCCTAACTGCCGAACAACTGGAAGAACTGCGCGGCTTCAGTTCACCAACCCTCTCCAACGCCATCGAGCTTTTCGGCGTGCGCCCCCGCAACACGGGTTTCATGGGGCCGGAGATCCGCTGCGTCTTGCCCCTGGAGCGGCCCATGATCGGGTACGCCTGCACCGGCTGCATCCGCGCCGTGGCTCCGGCCGACCCGACCATCCCCTCCCGCGAGGCCTACTGGGATTGGACCCAGACGATCCCCGGGCCGCGCATCGCCGTGCTGCAGGACCTGGACGCGCCCAAAGCAGTGGGCAGCTTCTGGGGCGAGGTGAATGCCACGGTGCATAAGGCGCTGGGCTTCGCGGGGACGGTGACCGATGGTGGCGTGCGGGATCTGGATGAAGTGGCGGCAATGGGCTTCGCTTACTTCGCCCAGGCTGTGGTCGTTTCCCATGCCTACATCCATATGCCGGAGTTCGGCAAGGCGGTACAGGTGGGTGGGGTGACGGTTCGGCCTGGCGACCTGATCCACGCCGACAAGCATGGCGTGCTGGTGATCCCGTGGGAGGTTGCACCGCGGCTGGCGGAGATGGCTCGGGCCTTCGAGGCGGTGGAGCAGGAGTTCATCCAGTCGGTGCGCCGACCTGGCTTCACCTTGGAGCGCCTGAAGGCCGATTGGGCTGCCTTTGGCAAGAAGCGCGGCGCGCTGACGCCGCAGAAGTAGTTGATGCGCGCTGAGTCGCCTGCTCACGGGGCGGGCCGCCGCGCCCTGCGGGCGTTGGCCGTGCTTTTCATCCTCACCAGCCTGGGCACGCTGCTCTTCTGGGGCAGCTTCTTCGCCGATCTGCCGGGCCAGCAGGGGGGCGAGCTGGCCCGGCGCAATGCCTGCTG
>JAAYZY010000499.1 GCA_012514615.1 Chloroflexota bacterium
CATGAGGGCGCCTTCGTCCAGTACATGCAGGCCGGTCGCAACGTGTATGAGAAGTACAAGGCGGAGCTGGTCAAGGCCGGCGTCATGCAGGTGGTGCGCCACCGTGAGGCCATTGCCCCCGACTACGAGGAGTGGCTGCGCCGCGACCCGCAGGAGAACGTACGCCTGTACAAGCCCGGGATGGCTCAGTTCACCGACTGGCATATCGTCGGCACGCAGCTCATCGGCCCCTGGTCGCCGCCCTTGCACCCTAAGCATGGCGTCAAGGGGTACTACCCGGAGTTCCTGGCGCAGATCCCCCAAGCTGCGGTGGACGAATACCTGAAGACGGCGAAGGTCCCTGGCTACATCCAGGGCATTGTGCGTTCCGCGCTCAACGTCAAGCCGGAAAAGGGCCAGACGGTGGTCGGCGCCGACCTGATCCGGGGCTGGATCGACGAGCGCCGGCAGGCGTACCAGACCGAACACGGCCGCACCATGAGCCAGGCCGAGTTGCTGCAAGAGCTGGCCACGCATATCGGCGAAGATACTGTGGTGATGTCCGGCAAACAGCGCCTGATGAGTCCCAGCGAACTCCTGGGCATGCTTCAGAACGAGGACGTGGTACAAGAGGTCGGCGATCCCAACGCCGTCATCTCTTCCTGGATGGCAGCCGTGCAGTCCAACAGAGAAGAGGGCAGCGCAGCGGTAGAACAACACATTGGCCGGATTCAGGAACTGCTGGGATCCTCCCGTGCTATCGCCCAGAAGGCCCTATCGGGGTTGACTCAGGGCACCTACGGCACGGTGCAGCTCTACCCGTTCCTGAATCCCTCGAAGGGCGAGATCTTCCTGGGCAGGAGCGTGCGCCGAGCGCTGGGCATCACCCGGGACGAGAACGGCAACTACGTCGCCCCAGAAGGGCAGAACGTCGGCTTCTTCCGCCAGCCCTCGATGCTCTTCTCCCAGTTCCTCACCCAGGGCACCACGATCATCGACGAGCAGGAGCTGCGCCGGCGGGCGCAGGCCGCCCACATGCAGCTTCCCAGGGGCATGCGCTGGGCCGCCAACATCATCGGCCTGGGGCGTGGCGTGGAGACCGAGGCCATCCACAACCTCGACACCGACGCCGATATCGTGCGGGTGATGCTCCAGACGCCCGGCTTCGCCGAGGCGATCTTGCAGGGCAAGACCTTCGACCAGCAGCTGGTGGGCGAGTTCTCCCGCATCTTCGGGCTGGATCCGACCACGGCCACAGTCGACGACGTGCGCCAGGCGTTCATCAACAACAACGTCGCCGGTCTGGGCAAGCTGGGTGAGTCGTTCGATGCGATCACCAAGGGTGGCCAGGAAGGGACCATCGACAAGCTGCTGGGCGAAGCTGCCCAGCAGCGGGCCGCCACGGCAGAGAGCAAGGATACCTTCGACCAAGCGGTGCAGGCCGAGCAACTCTCCAAGCAGACGCTGGGCCGCTTCTACAACATTTTCAAGGGCCTGGAGTACCTGGTCGGCGAGCAGCTCCCCGGGATCAGCTCCGAGCGCATGGGTAACCTCGTGTCGGACCTGGCCCGCATCAAGCAGGTCCGCATCGACAAGCCGGACGTCAGGGCCAGTGAGATCGGCAAGGCGATCTTCTCCCTGACCTCTCCCGGACTCGACGAGGGCTACGACGAACATGGCGTGCCAGTGGGTCCGAGCGACTCGTGGGTGATGGGCCGGGTCCTGGCCGCCGGACGGCAGCTTGGGTTGAACTCCGAGACGTTGGCCACGCTCCTCTCGAACCGGGAGATGACGCCAGAAGAGTACAAGAGCCTGCGCTCTGCCATCGAGGCCGAGCAGGCGGCCGGCGATGAGGGGCGCCTGCAGAACGCCGCCCGTGTCCAGCAGGCCATGCGCTACAACGCCGAAGGGAAAGCCTACAAGGCTGTCTCGCCGGCGCAAATGTTCGCCTCTGGGCGCTGGGCTCGCAAGGTCATGGAGACCCTGGCCCGGGGCAAGACCCACAACTGGTCCACCGGAGAGGACGAGCCGCTCACTGCTGCCGAGCGCTTCAAGCTGCTCAAGACCGTGGTGAGTCCGGCCTTCAAGCCGCTGCGCAAAGTGGGCGATGTACTCTGGGCGTTCCAGAAGGGCTCGTCCAACGACCGGGACTACTCCCCCAACCTGGTCAAGTCGATGCACTGGCTCAGCCAGAACAAGCGTGCCCGCCACATCATGGAGAGGCTGTGGGGGAAGCGCACCGTTGCTGCGGCGTCGAAGGCTGTCGAAGAGATGGGCAGCGATGCCGAATTGGGCCAACGGGACGTGAAAGATGGGACCGGCCTGCCCGAGTCGGCGCCAGGGGCGACTCGCAGCGTACATGAGCTGAGCGAGTCTGAGCGTGCGGGCTTGCCGCAGAGCACCGCCGCTGAAGTGCCGGATCAGCCCCGTGCGCCTCGCTCCCTGCAACAGATGCTGGAAGATGTGTCGTCCCGGCCGCACGGGATACCGTCTGCCCAATTGCCGCCAGAGGAACAGGCGGTACTGGGGGGACTGGTTAGCCAGGGCCTGATCGCCGAATCAAACGGCCGGGCCTATATCACGGAACAGGGCACGGCTACGCTGGCGCAGATGCAGCAGGGCGTCGTCCCACCTGCAGCGCCAGAGGGGCCACGGCCGGCGCCGACGCCCATCGATGCAGCGGCACGAGCAGGGCAGGTACAACAGCAGAATGCACGGCGGGCTGCCGGAGATGCGGCTGTCCCATCGCCGGCAGCTGCGGGCGGCGCCACCCCGCCGCCACCCGACCTGCACCAGGCCGCCTCACCGCCGGTCCGGCCAGGATCGGGGCAAGGCGGTAGCGTCAATATGCCTGGGCCCGCACCGTCCCGTGGACCGGCCGGCGGGCCGCCAGAGGACCTGCATCGGGAAGCTGAGGCGCAGATACGCTCTGGCCAGCAGCGGGCCGGCACCATGGGGCAGCTGTTCAATCGGCCCATCTCTGATGCCGACATGCGCATCATGCGGACGGCCGCTGAGGCGCTCCAGGGCCAGGGCACGATCAAGATCGACGATGAGATCAAAGAGATCGCCGAGGAGTTCCGGGCGATCAAAGATGCCCTGGGCGACTCCAACAATGTGCTGCGTGAAGGGACCAAAGAACACCAGCAGGTCGTCGAGCGGCTGGGGCGTGTCTACGAGGCCAAGGCTCGCTTGGAAGAGGGCGAGAAAGAGGCCGGCCGCCTGGAGGCCTACGTGCGCAAGGTGCGCACAGGAGCCGAGAAGGCCGGCGACACCAAGGAGCGCCTCGACGAGTTCGACGTAGCGGCAGGGGATGTCCTGAGAGAGCGGGACACGCTGCGCACCCGCAAGACCGAGGCGGACCTGGCGGAGTACGAGATGCGCCAGAAGGCCGCCGAGCTGGGCGTGGACATCGGCCAGGGCGGCGGTGGGCGCCCGCGCCGGCAGAAGTATCAGCCCGAGGAGGGTGACTTCCTCGACGGGTTCCTGGGTAAGATGCTGGGGCAGAACCCGGCGTATCTCGCCTTCCGCATGCGCCAGATCGGCTGGTACACGATCAACCCGCAAATCAAGGCGATGGAGAAGTACGCCTCTGAGCAGATGGCCATCTCGCAGGCCGGTTTCATGGCTGGATTGCCAGCCACCGACGTAGCGGCCGGCGCTCCCGGCGCCCTGATGGGCATGCAGGCCAGCATGAGCAACTTGCGCTCAGCCTTCGGCCGGCACGCCTACTACACCACGGGCGGCCTAATGGGCGGGCTCGACCAGCGAAATATGCAGGGTCTGCTGGGCATCGCCCCCTCACTGATGACGGGCCTGGCCACAGCGGCTGGCTCGACGGCAGTCCTCGCTCCTATCGTGGGTGGTACGGCGGTGGCAGGACCCATCGGCGCCATCCTCGGGGCCGGCGTGACGGGCATAGGCTTGGCAGCTCACGAGTTCAGCCCTACCCGCATTGATCAGTCGCTGCTGGACTATACGCTGGCGGGAAGCACTGAAGAACAGCTGGCCGCCCGCCAGGCCGGCGGCATCGGACTGGCGGGCCGAACAGGTACCTGGGAACCCCGCAACATCCCACTGCGAGGCGAAAACCCGCTGCGCAAGGTTCCCTTCC
>JAAYZY010000500.1 GCA_012514615.1 Chloroflexota bacterium
GAGCCACCATCCTCATGTCGTCGCACGTTCTAGAAGATGTGCAGCGGGTCTGCAGCTGGGTGGGCATACTCAACAAAGGACAGTTGGTGGTGGAGTCTTCCCTCCACCACTTACTCCAACGTTACGCGGGCCCGGCATTCCGTCTCGAGGTTGCAGCAGATCCGGCCCTGGTACGCGAGACCCTTCGTGCACAGCCTTGGGTGCACCAGGTTACCGATGAGGCCGGCGGGTTCCGCATCCTGGCCTCGGACCCGGCGGCCGCTCAGCGCGAGATCACCTCAGTGTTGGCCCAACTTCGAGCCCCGCTGCTGGAGTTCTCCATGGTGCTGCCCTCTCTCGAGGACGTCTTCCTGCGCCTGGTTAACGACCCATCCGTTGCGTCTGGCCGCGTTTTCCCGCCGTCCTCACCCGAGCCATCCGCAGATAGGCCCGCGTCTTGAGGTTGTTGCTCGGCAAGGAACTCTTGGAGCTCCTGCGCACCCGCCGTTGGCTGGTGCTGCCGATTCTGTTCGTGGTGTTCGGCATTGGCGGTCCCGCCCTCGTACGCCTGCTGCCTATCCTGCTCAAAACGGCCGGGGCCGGTCTGGAGATCACACTCCCCCCTCCCGTACCGGCGGACGGCTTCGCTCAGTTTCTGCAATCCGCCAACCAGATGGGCCTGCTCGCGGTGATTCTCACCTCGATGGGGCTAGTGGCATCGGATCGCAGAGGCGGCACGTTGGCGACCCTCCTTGTGCGGCCGGTATCCAGGCAGTCTTTCCTGTGGGCCAAGTGGCTGGTGAACGGCGTCTACGCCCTGCTCTCCTTCATTGTGGGTGCAGGTTTCGCCATTCTCTACTCATATCTGCTGCTGGGAACGCCCGATACTGCGTCGCTTCTGCTGGCTACCGCCCTTTTTCTTCCCTACCTACTGCTGACCTTTTCCTGGACCCTGTTCTTCTCCACCGCAGCGGGCGGACCGGCGGCCGCCGGTGGGCTGTCGTTGATCCCGCTCTTTCTCCTACCCATTCTGGGATCCATCTGCAAACCGCTGGGCGAGTACGGCCCCTACGGAGTGGTGCCAGCTGCCACCAAGTTGGTGGGAGGCATGGGAACGCCTTCGCTACCGGTGGAACCGGCGGCCCTGGTGAGCGTGGCCGTCAACCTGAGCCTCAGTGCCCTGCTGGTGCTGGGCGCCTGGCTAGTGCTACGACGAGCAGAACTCTGACACCCCAAAGCGACCCCCGGCCGTACGCACCGCTGGACACGTGTTCACCACGGCCCGCAACGCCTCAGGCCTTACGACCACGCCCCACCAGACTGATGAACACGGCACCCAGCAGGCACATCCCTCCCAGATAGCTGAACACGGGCACGTAGCTCCCGCCGCCAGCGTCGACTACAAAGCCACTCAGCCACGGGCCCAGCGGCCCGGCCAGGAACCCGTACGCTGTGTAAACTAAGCCGAAGATGGCGCCAAAGTGTCTCAAACCGAAGCGATCGGCCACCAACGGCGCCGAAACGGCAAACAGCGTCCCCAGCGCGAAACCCACAAACGCGGCCAGCACGGCTGCGATGGCGATCCCCGAGGTATGGGGAAGGATGAAGTACGCCACCCCTGCCAATGCGAAA